>CALMMH010000464.1 GCA_937868145.1 uncultured Phycisphaerales bacterium | reverse complement strand
GTCGCCATCGCGGCGCAATCGCTCAAACTGGCCGCCATGGATTTGTAGCCGACGCGTTGGAGGCCGGCTTCTTTGACTTCGAAATGGGTGCCATCGAGCAGCATGTCCGTCGTAATGAGCACGGAACTGCCGCCGCCCAAGGCGATCTGCGCCATGTCGTCGCCGATGCCGATGGGGATCTCGACGGGCGAGAGGTCCCGCTGCTGCCGGAACCAACCGGTGATGTCATCTTCTCTCGGGCTCATTGCCGGCCAAACGCTTCTCCCAGAATGCCAGTTGCCGGCGGACCTGTTCGGGCCCGGCGGCTCCCGCGGACATGTACCGCCTCACGACGTTTCCGGCCCCGAGGGATTCGTAGACGTCCTGGGCGATCGCCGGCGAACGCTCCTGGAACTCCTCCACCGAAAGCTGCGACAGCGAACGGCCCTCTTTCTCGCACCGTGCGACGAGCGAGCCAACGATGCCGTGGGCCTTGCGGAAGGGAACGCCCTTGCGGACGAGATACTCGGCCAGCGCCGTGGCATCGAGGAACCCCGCGTCCAGGCCGGCTGCGATCTCTTTCGTGCGGAAGGACGTGTGAGCGACGACTGCCGCCGCGATCTCCAGCGACTTGCTGATGCAATCGGACGCCGAAAAAACGTGGAGCTTGTCCTCCTGGAGGTCGCGATTGTAGCCTGAGGGCTGGGCCTTCAGGATCGTCAACATGCCCATCAAGGCGCCGTAGATCGTGCCGGTCTTGCCCCGCATGAGCTCCAGGACATCGGGGTTCCGTTTCTGCGGCATCATGCTTGAGGAGGTGCAGAAGGCATCGTCGATCCGAACGAAGCTGAACTCGCTCGAAGAAAAGATGATCCAGTCTTCAGCCAGACGCGACAGATGCGCCGCGATCAAGGCGCAGTCAAAAATGAACTCGGCGCAAAAGTCGCGGTCGCTGACGGCGTCGATGCTGTTGTAGACGATGTCCGTGAACCCGAGCGCCTCGGCAGTGGCCTTCCTGTCGATGGCCAGCGTCGAACCCGCGATCGCGCCGCCGCCGAGCGGAGAGAAATTCAGCAGGTTCCGACAGTTGCCGAGTCGAACGACGTCGCGTTCGAGCTGCTGGACGAAGCTCAGTAGGTACGCGCCGATGACGATGGGCTGAGCCCGTTGCATGTGCGTGTAGGCCGGCATCAGATCTTCCACGTATTGCCCCGCAAGGGCCACCAGGGTCTTCTGCAAGTGCGAGATGCCGCCTTGCAGGGTCACGATCTGATCCCGCATCCAGAGGCGGATGTCGGTGGCCACCTGGTCGTTGCGGCTGCGGGCGGTGTGGAGCTTCTCGCCGGGCTCTCCGATCCGTTTGATCAAGGCGCCCTCGACGGCCATGTGGATGTCCTCGGCCGCCTTGTCGAACTCGAATCGCCCCGCCTCGATGTCGTCGCGGATACCGGCCAAGCCGCTTTCGATGGCGAGGAACTCGGCCTGCGTGATCAAGCCCTGCGACGCGAGCATGGCCGCATGGGCAATCGACCCGATGATGTCGTACTTGTACAGACGCTTGTCGTACGACAGGGACTCCACGTAGTCCACCGTCAACTCGTCGGGCTTCGTCGAAAGCCGCTTTTCCCAACTCCTCTGCGTATCCGTCATGACTCCTGCTCTCACGATTTCTGCGCCGCGCCCCCGCGGATCCGCGCCGCCATGGCGCGGCCCAGGGCCTGGCATTGTTCAAGCTGCTCGGCCGTCGCAGTGAACTTGGCGTCCACGATCGGCTCGATCAACTCCAGTTTGTTGTCCTCGACGAGCTGCTTCATTCCCTTGACCGCCCCGCCGCTCCAGCCGTAACTGCTGAACAACCCGACCACGCGATTGGCGATCCGTTTCTCGCGAAGCAGCTCCAGCAGATTGTTCATCAGTGGGAACACTCCGGTGTCGTAGGTTGGGCAGCCGAGGATGAGGCCCTGATACCGCCAGACATCGCGGACGATGTACGACACGTGGCTGGTCGAGACGTTGTGCGCACGGATCGCCTTGATCCCGCCTTCGGTCACGCCCCGCTCGACCGCCTCGGCCATCCGCTCGGTTGCGCCGTACATCGATCCGAACGCGACGACGACGCCGGGCTCGGTCTCCTGGCGACTCCAGCGATCGTATAGGCGGATGATGTGGGCCGGATCGCTCCGCCAGATCGGGCCGTGCGTCGCGGCCACGATCCGGACGTTCACGCCGGCGCCCGCAACCTTCTGAATCGCCTTCTGGACCATGGACGAGTACTTGCCGACGATGTTCGAGAAGTACCGCAGAATCTCGTCTTCATAGTAGTGGATGTCCACCTCGTCGTCGAAGATCCCGCCTTCGAGCGTGCCGAACCCGCCGAACGCATCGCCGGAGAAGAGAATGCCGTCCGTCATCTCGTACGTCATCATCGTCTCAGGCCAATGGACCATCGGCGTGATGAAGAACTTGAGCTTGCGGCGGCCCAGGGAAAGCTCCTCGCCATCGGCGACGATGCGAGTGTCCTGGACGCCATACAGATCGTTGACGAATTCGGCGGTCTTTTTGTTGCCGATCACCTGGATTCCCGGGAAGATCTTCTTGACCAGGGGAATCGCCCCGGAATGGTCCGGCTCCAGGTGGTTGACGACCAGGTAATCGATCTGCCGGTCGCCCAGCACGTGGCGGAGTTTTTTGAGATATCCGTTGACCGAGAGATCCTTGACGGTGTCGATCAGGACGATTTTCTCATCCATGATGAGGTACGAATTGTAGGACACGCCCCGCGGGATCGGCCAGATCCCTTCGAACAAGGGCGTGCGGCGATCGTTGACGCCGACCCAATAGACATCCTTGACAATGGGTATTCCGTATTGCACCGTCGCATCTCCCCTTTCCACCGACTCCATCAGCCCCCCCTCTGTAGCGGAGGCCTTTGCCTGTCACATTCACTTGATCGAGTTCACGAGGGGCCCGGAACACTGCAACCCCATCGCACGGGTACGATAGTCTAAAGCATCCCAAGCGTCAAACAAAAGTGGGAATGTGCCTATCCGAACGACCATCGCGCTTGCATTTGGGCGCGGCCCTTCGTATCCTTGCAGGACAGAATTCGATGGTCCGCTCTGTGCCTGCGCCATCCGATTCGAAGCCGCAACTCCTTGGATAGAGAAACCATGAACTCACTCTTGATCACGAATTGCAGATTGTACGATGTTCCGGGCGAGGCCCCGTTGCGATCCATTCTGGTGCGCAATGGCTTGATCGAACGGATCGGCGAGGCGACTCCCACGCCGGTTGCCGACCAGGTCCTCGACGCCGGAGGCAGAACCGTGTCGCCCGGCTTCCTCGAGGTGCATATCCAGGGCGCCGGCGGCGCCGACACACTGGACGCGACGCCGGAGGCTCTCCAGACGATCTCGCGGACCTGCGCCCGCTTCGGCGTAACGAGCTTCCTGGCGACGACGGTCTATAAGCCGCGTCAGAAGAACCCCCATCTGCGACTCGCTGCGGAATACACGGGCCGGGACCTGGGCGGGGCGCAACTGCTCGGCACCCATCTGGAAGGCCCGTTCATCTCGCCGCACAAACGCGGCATGATCCAGCCGGACTGCCTGAGCGACGCGTCGTCCGCCGTCCTGGCCGACATCTACACCCTGCTCGGCGACACCCTCAAGATGATGACCGTCGCCCCGGAACTGTCCGGCAGCGAGGAGATCGTCCGAACGCTGATGGCCAATAAGACGGTAGCCTCGTTCGGCCACTCCAAGGCGACCTACGAGGAGGCCCTGCGCGGCTTTGACATGGGGATTGCGCACGTCACCCACCTGTTCAACGCCATGCCTTCAATACATCATCGCGATCCGAGTCCGCTGGCGGCGATCTTCGAGCGGCCGTCCGTCATCTGCCAGGTGATCACGGACGGAGTTCACATCCATCCGGCCGTCCTGCGGCTGACATACAAAATCCTCGGTCCCGAGCGGTTCGTCACCATCACCGACGGCATCCAGGCGTTGGGCCTGCCCGACGGCCGGTACGTCTACAATGGCCTGGAATACGAATGCAAGAACGGCACGCCGCGATACAAGGACGGGACCCTGATCGGGACCGCGGTCACGTTGAACGATTTGGTGGGTCGTCTAATGCGGTTCACGCAGTGTTCGCTCTCGGAGGCGATCCGGACGGTCACAGCGAATCCTGCCCGTGCGTTGGGCCTGGAAAAGAGAAAGGGCTCCATTGCGCTGGGCTACGACGCGGACCTGGTCATCCTGGAGAAAGACCTGTCCGTGAACACGACGATCGTCGCAGGGAAGATCGTGTATCAGCGGCCCCCGGGAACGTGATCCCAGACCGGTTACATCGCTTCTTTCAGGGCCCTGAGTGTATGGTCGACATCGTCGGCGGTGACGCCGTAGTGCGTAACCGCGCGAATGCGTTTGGGACCGACGCTGAGCATTCGGATTCCCCGGTCGTTTAGTTGCCCAATGAGTCGGTCCGCGGACACAGTCGCCCCAACAACGTCGAAGTAGACGATATCCGTATAGACATTCGCCAGGTTGATCGACAGTCCGTCCACTCGGGCGATCCCTTCGGCCAACCGCATGGCGTTGGCGTGGTCTTCCTGCAGCCTGTCAACCATCTTCTCCAGGGCTACGATCCCTGCGGCGGCCAAGACGCCGGCCTGCCGCATGCCGCCGCCCAAGACTTTGCGCGTGCGACGAACTTCTGCAATGAACGCTTTCGATCCGCAAATCACAGAGCCTACCGGCGCCGCGAGCCCCTTGGACAGACAGAACGTCAACGAGTCCACATGTCGAGTCAATTCCCTTACATCCACGCCCAACGCAACGGCCGCATTGAAAAGCCTGGCGCCGTCGAGGTGAACGGAGAGCCCATGACGACGGGCCAGTTCCGCGACGGCTGCCATATACTGCGGCTTCAACGGCGCCCCGTAGCACCGATTGTGCGTATTCTCCAGGCAGATCAGCTTCGTGCGAGGGAAATGGACGTTGTCCGGGCGAATGGCGGCTTCGATATCCTCCAGCCGAACCGTACCGTCCGGCTGGTTGGGGATCGTGTGGGGATGAATGCCGCCGAGAGCGGCGATCCCGCCGCCCTCATAAATAAACGTGTGGGATTGATCGCCGAGGATCGCTTCTTCGCCTCGCCGGCAATGGGTGAGGATGGACGCCAGGTTGCCCATCGTTCCGCTGACGACCAGCAGAGCGGCCTCTTTTCCGACCCGCTCGGCGGCTATTCGCTCGAGCCGATTGACCGTGGGGTCCTCGCCGAAAACGTCGTCGCCCAGTTCGGCGCGGGCCATCGCCTCTCGCATCTCGTCGGAGGGCAAAGTCACTGTATCGCTGCGTAGGTCAACTGCTCGCATGATATACACCTTCGTTCCTTGATTCTTCTCATGGCTGGATCGAATCAGCAGCAAGCAAAGATAGTCCAATGAGACGGCCTCGTCAATACAGCCTGAGCGACGATACGAAGGCGGCCCGTTTTGGGGGTTGGCTCAGCAGCCCAAGACGCGTATGATGACACACATCATGCTGATGCTGCTGTACATCGCCGGCGGTTTCTTGTTTCTGGCCTCGGCGGCCGCGCACCTCTACGTGCGGCTGCGATTGCGGCCTCGGGACGATTCCGATCTCGAAGATCTGTACTACGAATTCGAGGACCAGCACTCGGAGTACGCACGATACACCCGATGGCTGGGAATCACCCTGGGCGGAGCGGCCTTGGGGCTTCTCCTGCTGTTCCTGGGATTGGCGATCTAACGTCGTGCAGAGAACACAAAAAGCTGACGGCCGGTCTCGACCGTCAGCTTCATGCTTTTTCGTTGCCTCGTGTAAGCAGGCGCGACCGCCTCTTGCCGAACGGCCGAAACCTGTGCAAACCGGTGCGGATTACTCGAAGGCGATTCCCAGACCGATGCTTGCGTCGTCCAGGGTTTTGCGCCGATCCACGCGGACGATCCGTCCTCGTTTGATGCGGGCGTACTGGCCTTTTTCCTGGGCGAGGGAGTCCGTCCTGGGGAAGTTCAACTCCACGATGCTCCCCTCGCGGGCAGGCGTGCTGAGCGGCACGTTGATCAAAGCGCCTGTCTTGCTGATGTTGGAGCTGTGCCCGTTGAAGAATCGATCTGCCTCAGGCAGCCAGACACTTACGGGCCATGCGAGATCCGTTCTGCGTTCCCTGCGTTGTTCTACCAAAGTTTCCATGCTCTGAACCTCCAATGCATCTGGTTTAGCCAACGCAACGGGTATCGGCACCGCAAAGATGGGGGCTTTACGGAATTTAGCGAATACAGCGACTACGACGGTGCTTTCGTCATAAATTCATTCGCTCCGTCGGAGTCGGTCGGAGTTATCGGTCTTTCCCGATCATTCCACGCACGCAACAAGATCCGACGGCGCTTGCAGACGAGTCCCGTTTGGTGTATCGTTGCGATCATGACAGCAGAGGTCATCAAAATCAGCGGCCGCCCCGGGGACTTGGACCGGATCAAAGAGGCGGCAAAGGTCGTGGAGGCCGGCGGCTTGGTCGCTTTCCCCACGGAGACCGTCTACGGCATAGCCTGCCGGGTCGAACCAACGGCTCTTGCTCGTCTGGATCGGCTCAAAGACCGGGACGGGGGCAAGCACTACACGCTGCACATCGGACAGATCGAGGAATACCGCAAGTATGTGCCAAGGGTGGGCCTTCGCGCCGAGAAACTGATCCGCGAGGGGTGGCCGGGACCGCTGACCCTGGTCTTTGAGGCCGACGCCAGACTGATCGCGGAGTCCACAGCCCGTTTGGGCAGCGACATCGCCGGCACGATCTACAAAGAGGGTTCCATCGGCATCCGCTGCCCCGACCATCCGGTCGCCTCTGTGCTGCTGCGTCTGGTGAGTCATCCCGTGGTGGCCCCGAGCGCCAATCGCGGCGGTCAGGACCCCCCGCAGGATGCCGGCCGCGTAGTCGCCGAGCTGTCCGACGACTTGGACATCATCCTGGACGCCGGACCGTGCAAGTATGGAACCAGCAGCACCGTGGCGATGGTCGGCGCCAAGGAAATCCAACTGTTGCGGGAAGGCGCCTTCACGGTCGAACAACTGAAGAAAATGTCCGAGATCACGTTTCTCTTCGTCTGCACGGGCAATACGTGTCGCAGCCCCATGGCCGAAGGGCTCTTCCGCAAATACCTGGCGGAAAAAATCGGCTGCAACGTTGACGAACTGGCCGACCGGGGCTATAAGGTTCTTTCTGCGGGCACCATGAAGCTGGTTGGCGCTCCTGCCAGCGTAGAGGCGCAAACAGCATGTGCCCTGAAAGGAGTTGACATCGGCAGTCACATGAGCCGGCCCTTGTCCCGATCGCTCATCGACGCCAGCGACTTCATCTACTGTATGACGCAGACACACTGCGACCAGGTGACTCACCTCTCGCCGGAAGCGGAACACAAGTGCCGTCTCCTGGCTGCCGACGGGGAAGTTCCTGATCCGATCGGTCAATCGCAAGAATACTTCAACCGGTGTGCCGGCTACATCGAAGCAGCCGTGAAGGCAAAGATAAGTGAGCTCGCAATATGAGAGTAGCAGTGGGAAGCGACCATCGAGGTTTTGACGCCAAACAATTGATCAAGGCCATCGTGAGCCAAATGGGCCACGAGTGCATTGATGTCGGAACCGACAATGCAACGCCGGTCGACTACCCGGACCTCGCCTACGTGGCGGCCAAGACGGTGTCGGACGGGGCCGCCGACAGGGCCATCCTGATTTGCGCAACCGGTTTGGGCATGAGCATCGCCGCCAACAAAGTCCGCGGCATTCGAGCCGCACTGTGTCACGATGAACTCAGCGCGAGGATTTCCCGGGACCACAACGACACGAACGTCCTGTGCCTCTCGGGCGACCAGATCGGCGAGGTCCTGCTGCGAAAGATCGTGGAGGCGTGGATGGCGACGGAATTCAGCGGGGGCCGCCATCAGCGGCGCGTCAACAAGATCACCGCAATCGAGGAAGGCCGCGATCCGCGACAGATCACGAACGGGTGATGTCGCCCTGCGGATATCATCCGATGCGAGCTCGCTCCGACGGAGTCGCCTCCGAGGCCGGCGGCGCAACGGGAACGGACGGTTCGTCGCAAATCTCGCCCTTCAGTTCCTGCAGGCAAACCCGGTCCAGCATGTGCAGCGTCTGCTCGATCTGATCCGCATACCCCCGGCGATCCTCCGCCGAAATCCGTCTGGGAACCCGGATCGGCTCGCCGAAAGCCACGTGCACCCGGCCGAAGGGCATGACCACCAGAAATCGATCCCAGCTCCTGAGCAGAAACCTGCGACTGGCGTCATAGCTGACCGGAATGATCCTGGCGCCGGTCATCTGAGCCAGTTTGACGACCCCCTCGCCAACCACCAGCGCGGGACCTCGGGGCCCATCCGGCGTGATCGCGACGTTGCTCCCGGCCTTGATCTTCGACACGAGCTTCCGCACTGCGGCTTGTCCGCCCCTGCTGCTTGACCCCCTCACCGCGTCCTGCTTGAGCCGTCGGACAAGGGCCGCGCCATAATCCCCGTCCCGGCTCAGGCTCACGAGCATGCAGACCTTCCGTTGCGGCGCACGCATCACATAGTAGTAGACCAGGTAGAAGAGTCGGCTGTGCCAAAAGACAAAAATGTTGTTGCCCTGGTCGACGTGGTCGTCGAAGATGTCCCGCCTGGTCACGCTCACCCGATTAGAGCCGCAGATGCACCTGAGCAACAGGTTGAAGTTTATCGACACCCCGCTAAATTCCCTTTACTACATGGCGGATGGTCAATATTACA
>CALMMH010000463.1 GCA_937868145.1 uncultured Phycisphaerales bacterium | reverse complement strand
CCACAAACACAATCGCCAAGGCAAGCGGGAAACCTTTTGAAGCGTTGCTCAAGGACCACGTGGCGGCCCACCAGAAGCTGTTTCGCCGAGTCGTGCTGGACCTCGGCACAACCTCTGCGGCAGAGCGTCCCACCGATGAACGGATTCGAGACCCCAACAAGGAGAACGATCCCCAACTGGCGACCCTCTATTTTCAGTTCGGCCGGTATCTGCTGATCAGCAGTTCGCGGCCGGGTTGCCAGCCGGCGAATCTCCAGGGCATCTGGAACGACAGCATGAATCCGCCCTGGCAGAGCAAGTACACGATCAACATCAACACGGAGATGAACTACTGGCCCGCGGAGCCGACAAATCTGGGCGAGTGCGTCGAGCCGCTCGTGGCGATGGTGATGGACCTGACCGAGACCGGCGCCCGCACGGCCAAGACCATGTACAACGCCGGCGGTTGGGTCACTCATCACAACACCGACTTGTGGCGGGCCTCCGCTCCGATCGACGGTCCCCAGTGGGGCATGTGGCCGGCGGGAGGCGCGTGGCTCTGCCTGCACCTGTGGGACCACTACGATTACTCCCGCGACAAGGAATACCTGGCCAAAGTCTATCCGATCATGAAGGGAGCGGCGCAGTTCTTCTTTGACACGCTGGTCGAAGACCCCAACCACAAATGGCTGGTGACGTGTCCGTCGCTGTCGCCGGAGAACGGGCATCCGTTCGGCTCAAGCGTCTGTGCGGGCCCCACGATGGACATGCAAATCCTGCGTGACCTGTTCACCAACTGCATCCGCGCCGCGGAGATCCTCGGCGTCGATGAAGACTTCCGAAGACAGGCGGCCGCGACGTGCGAGCGATTGGCTCCGAACCAGATCGGCAGCGCCGGCCAGCTCCAGGAATGGCTCCAGGACTGGGACATGAAAGCTCCGGAGATCCACCATCGGCACGTCTCGCACCTCTACGGCCTGTATCCGAGCGATCAGATTCACGTGCGTACGACCCCTGAACTGGCAGCCGCAGTACGCAAGAGCCTGGAGATCCGCGGCGACGAAGCCACCGGCTGGGGCATCGGCTGGCGTCTGAACCTCTGGGCCCGCCTCCACGACGGCGAGCACGCCTATACGATCCTCACCATGCTCCTGCGGCCGGAGCGGACCTATCCGAACCTGTTCGACGCCCATCCGCCCTTCCAGATCGACGGCAACTTCGGCGGCGTCTCCGGCATCGGCGAGATGCTTCTGCAAAGCTGTGCGGGCGAGATCGAGCTGTTGCCCGCTCTGCCCAAGGCTTGGCCCAACGGCTCGGTCAAGGGGCTTCGCGCCCGCGGCGGCTTCGAATTGGACATTCAATGGAAGGACAGCAAGCTCGCAAACGTCACCGTGCATTCGCCCGCAGGCGGAACCTGCCGACTTCGCTATGGCGCCGTCACACGAGACCTGAACCTGGCTCAAGGCCAGAGCGTTCAATGGGATGGAATCAAGTGAAGGACAACTGAAGGAATGACCCTACCTGAGGAGCACGTCATGCAGCGTTCTCGATGTCTTTTGAGATTTGTGAGTCTGATCGCGCTAACCACCAGTGTTGTCGCTGCGACGCCGTCGGTTTCTTCCGGGGCCTCCGCTGATCCGGCAAAACACTGGACCGCCGACAACGGCAACGGCACCTATTCCAATCCCCTGTTCTACGAGGAATTCGAGGACCCCGACATCATCCGCGTCGGCGACACGTACTACCTCGCCGGCACGACCATGCACATGAACCCCGCTGTTCAGTTGATGCAATCCAAGGACCTGGTGAACTGGGAACTCGCCGGCTACTGCACCGACAGGCTCGACCTCGGTCCCAACTTCCGCCTGGAAGGCGGCAGAGGCATCTACGGCCAGGGCATCTGGGCGCCCTGCATCCGCTACCACAACGGCATGTTCTACGTCTTCACCAACGTCAACGGCGCGGGCCTCCAGGTCTTCCGCTCCCAGTCGATCAAAGGCCCCTGGGAGCGCAACCAGCTCCCCGGCAGGCACGACATGTCCGTCCTCTTCGACGACGACGGCAAGGTCTACATCATCTCCAGCGCCAACAGTCCCTATCCCATCGAAGAGCTTACACCGGACCTCAAGTCCTTCGTCCCCGGCGCCCGCCACCAACTGGACGCCAAGATGGGCGAAGGCCACCACCTCTACAAGATCAACGGCAAGTATTACGACATTTCCGCGATCCCCGGCGCGACCACCGATCAGATGGTCGCCCGCGCCGACTCCATCGACGGTCCCTGGACGGTCGAACGCATGGTCCAAGGCGAATCGCTCGGCATCACCGTCGCGGCGGCCGCTCGCGCCACGCCCGGCGACCGCGGTCTGACCCTGCACCAGGGCGGCATGGTCGACACCCCATCAGGGGAATGGTGGAGCGTCATCATGTCCGATCACGGCAGTGCGGGGCGAATGGTCGCCCTCGTTCCCATCACCTGGGACAACGATTTCCCGATCATCGGACTGCCCGGCAACCTGCGCAAAGCCCCCAACACCTGGGTCAAGCCCAACACGGGCTACAATCAGGCTCCCAAGCCGTCGTTCGTCCATGACGATGACTTCGACAGCGGAAAGCTTAACCCGCATTGGCAGTGGAACCACGTTCCGGATGACGCCAAGTGGTCGCTGACGGAAAAACCTGGGGTGCTTCGCCTCCATTCGTTGCCGGCCGCCAACTTCTACGCCGCTCGCAACAGCATCTGCCAGCGGCCGCCGGCGCCCGAATCCATCATGACTGTTGAGCTGAATACATCAGGCATGGTCGCCGGAGACACGGCGGGTCTGGCGCTTTTGAGCTCGCCTTATGCCTGGATCGGCGCGGTGAAATCCGCCGAGGGCACGACGCTGCAGATGTACAGCAGCCCCAACATGAGCCGAGGCCGCCGAGGCGCCTCCGCGGCCGCCGTCCCTGACAATCCCCCGACGATAGGTCCGGCCAATCCTCCCTCGCGACTTTGGCTGCGCGTCCACTGCGACTTCGACACGGACCAGGCCGTCTTCAGTTGGAGCGTCGATGGCAAGGAATTCACGCCTCTGGGCAATCCCTTCACCACGACCTTCCAGTTGACGACCTTCCAGGGCGTTCGTCCGTCCCTGTTCCACTACAACACATCGGGACAGCCCGGCGGCTATATCGACTTCGACAACTACGCCGTGGACGAGCCGCGGGCTCGGGGCATCGAACGCGAGATCCCCATGGTCAAGACCATCACGCTGGCCAGCGGCGCCGACGGCAGCTTCCTCGCCGCCGACACCCAGAACAACGCGCTGGTCAATGTCGCGGCCGATCCCGACAAGCCGGCCCCTCAGAATACCAGATTCCAGATCATCGACGTGGGCCTAGGCCGTGTGGCGTTCAAGGCCGCCAACGGTAAGGTTGTGTCCGTCGCAGGGCCTCAGAGCGTGGTTCTCAGGGATCTGGGCGGCGCCAAGCCGGGCGACGCCGAGTCCTTCCAATGGGTCAACCTCATGCGCGGCGACACGATGCTCATGTCCCTGACGAACCATCAGTACCTGGCCACCCAACCCAACAGTCCAGGGGCGGTCACGGCCAACGCGCTGGGCGCCTCCGCGGCCCGCAAGAGCGGCGCGGAGTTCAAGTGGAAGACCGTGGAATGAAACCGAAACGCACTATCCCCTTCTATTCCAGGAATCTCATGAATCGCATCGCTCATAGACAACTCGCTCAGATCGGCCTTGTCCTCTTGTTTGCCGGCGTCTCTGCCGATGTGTACGCGCAGAAAACGACCATCACGATTCAAGCTTCTGGGCCGGGCAAAACGATCAGCCCCGATCTGGTCGGCGTCTTCTTCGAAGACCTGAACTATGCTGCCGACGGCGGGCTCTATGCCGAACTGATCCAGAACCGTTCCTTCGAATACAGCCCCACCGAGCAGCCGGACTGGAATCCGCTCTCCTTTTGGGAACTCCAGAAACGCGGTGGCGGCGATGGCTCGGTCACTGTGAACGAAATGCGGCCCATCCACGAGAACAACCCTCATTACGTCCTGCTGACGGTGCGCAACCCGGGCGAGGGCGTGGGCATCGCCAACGGCGGCTTTGACGGCATCCCGCTCAAGGCCGGCGAAACCTACGAGGCTTCGTTCTGGGCCTACCAGGCTTTCATGGGACAGATGTGGGGACGCGGCGACAACAGCAAGCCCATGCCCGTGACCCTGCGGCTGGAGAGCAAGGAGGGCGAGACGCTGGCCGAAGCTTCCATGCAGGTGGCGGGTCGCCCATGGCGGAAGGTCTCTGCCAAACTCACACCGACGCGCACGGTCAATGACGCGCGCTTCGTCCTGCTGGCCCACGAAGCCGGCGGCATCGCGGTGGACATGGTTTCGCTGTTCCCGGAGAAGACCTTCCGCAACCGCCCGAACGGACTCCGCGCCGACCTCGCCCAGGCGATCGCGGACATCAAGCCGAAATTCGTGCGTTTCCCCGGCGGCTGCCTCGTTCACGGCGGCGGCCCTCGGCGCTATTACAATTGGAAGGAAACCGTCGGGCCGGTGGAACAACGCCGGGCCAGACGGAATTCCTGGGGCTATCACCAGACGATGGGACTCGGCTATTTCGAATATTTTCAGTTCTGCCAGGACATCGGCGCCAAGCCGCTTCCCGTCGTGACCGCCGGCGTGTGCTGCCAGCACGCGGGCAGTTCGCCGGGCCGGGGGCAGGAAGGTTTGCCCATGGAGGAGATGCCCTCCTACGTCCAGGATGTCCTTGACTTGATCGAATGGGCCAACGGCCCTGCGACCTCGAAGTGGGGAGCCATCCGCGCCGCCGCCGGCCATCCGGAACCCTTCGGCTTGAAGTACGTCGGCGTCGGCAACGAAGACGCCATCTCGCCCATCTTCAAAGAACGGTTCAAGATGATCTACGAGGCGATGAAGGAAAAACACCCCGAGATCACCGTGATTGGAACCGTGGGCCCCTTCGCGGGCGGCGAAGATTACGACAACGGTTGGGCCTTCGCGAAGGAACTCAACCTGGCCATGGTGGACGAGCATTACTACGTCGCGCCGCAATGGTTCTGGGACAACCTCCAGCGATACGACAACTACGATCGCAACAGCGCCAAGGTCTACGTCGGCGAATACGCGGCCCACGACCGCGACAGACGCCGCAACAGCCTTCGCTCGGCCCTTGCGGAGGCCGCCGGGCTCACCAGCTTTGAACGCAACGGCGACGTCGTCCACCTCGCGTCATACGCACCATTGTTCGCCCGTAGAAACCACACCCAGTGGCATCCGGACATGATCTACTTCACCGAGACCGAAGTCTTCCTCACGCCCAACTATCATGTGCAGCAGCTTTTCGGTCAAAACAGCGGCGACACGTATCTGGCGACGGCGCTCGACGCGACTGCCAAGCCAGCGGCACTAGCGGCTTCGGCCGTTCGCGACTCCAAGTCCGGCCACCTCATCATCAAGATTGTGAACGGCGCGAGCGTCTCGGCCGCACTGACGGTCGAACTCGCGGGTCTGACAGCCGGAGAATTGAAGGCGACCCAAACGGTGCTCACCGGGGCAAGTGCCGACGCGTTCAACGAGGACGGTCAGCCGCCCGCGGTGAAACCGGCCGCCAGCGAGGTGACGCTCAAGCCGACGTTCGATTACGAGGCGCCGGCCAACTCGCTGACCGTGTTCCGCGTCCTTCCCGCTTCTGCGGCCTCGCCGGCTCCCAAGCCGCCCTTTGCCACGCCGCTCCAGTGGAAGTCCACCGGCGTGCTGGTCAAACCGGTCTCCGATGCAAACCACACCCTCGTGTCCGTCAAAGACCCGACGATCGTCCGCTACAACGACCTGTGGCACATCTACGCGACCGTCTACTCGACGTCCGCCAGGACCTGGAACATGGTGTATCTGAACTTCAAGGACTGGTCCGACGCCCCCAGCGCCAAGCTGTATTACATGGATCAGAATCCGAATCTAAGGGGGTATCACTGCGCACCGAGTTTGTTCTACTTCCGCCCGCACAACAAGTGGTACCTGGTTTTCCAGTCGCAGCAGCCCCAGTATTGCACCACCGACGACATCTCCAAACCCCAGACATGGACCAGGCCGCAGAACTTCTTTGACAGACAGCCCGCAAGCATGCCGAGGCTCCCGATCGACTACCACGTGATTTGCGACGACACGCACGCCTATCTGTTCTTCACCGGCGACGACGGCCGTTTCTATCGCAGCCGGACCCGGATCGAGGACTTCCCCAAGGGCATGAGCGACCCGGAGATCGCCATCCAGGACCGGCGAGACAACCTGTTCGAAGCGAGCATCACCTACAAGATCAAGGGCACGAACACCTATCTGACTCTGATCGAGGCCTTGAGCCCGGCGCGGTACTATCGCGTCTGGACCTCCGACCGCCTCGACGGGCAGTGGACGCCCGTTCCGGATGCCGACTCCTGGCAGAAACCCTTCGCCGGGATCAACAACGTCGCCTTCGAAGACGGCGCAGCGCCCTGGACCCGGGACATCAGCCACGGCGAGATGATTCGCGACGGATATGATGAAACGATGACCCTCGACCCCAACAACCTCCAACTGCTATACCAAGGTCGAGATCCGGCCAGCGGTGGGCGATACGAGCTGTTGCCCTATCAACTCGGCCTCCTGAAACTAGACCGTTCCGAGAAGTGACGCATGTGGCGTGCTTCGTAGTCACATGGAGTGCCTCTGCCCCCTACAAAGATAGAACGTACTCAGCCAAATCGGCAATCTGTTCGTCGGTCAGTCCAGAGGTTCGGCCGTGCATGTCGCCTGGATTGTGCGTCCGCAGCACATCCACAAGGGTCAGGGCTCGACCATCGTGCAAGTACGGCGCGGTCCGCCAGACCTCAATCAGGCTCGGCGTATCGAACAGCAGGCCCTCGTCCAGCAATTGGCCGGTGCCTACGTCATAGCTCTTCTTGTTGGTATAAAGCCCGGGAGAATGACAGGCCACGCACCCGGCGGACTCGAACAGCGATTGGCCGCGGACCGCACGTTCACTGAGTTTGCCATCGACCAGGTAGGGACTGGGGACAGGTTGAAGCGATTTGACATACTCGTCGATCGCCGCCGCCTCTTCCTCCGGCCGCACGGCAAACTGGATATGCCGAATGCCGGCGCGAACCGCCAACTCCGCACTGGAACGCACGCCCAGGCTCATGGCCGGCGGCGTCTGGTGCGACAACAGCAGGCTTTTGGTGTTCTTGGGGTTCCCCAGGCCGTCGTTGAGAAGATCCCAATTGAGCGAATCCGCCCGCCCTTGATCGGTGTGGCAACTGGCGCAGCTCTGCAACGTCTGAAAACAGAGCTCCGCATCATTGAACAGCATCTCTCCTCGCCGCACTTGCGTTGTCGGGCCGTTCGGTCCGAGCGGGAAAGAGCGAACCTCCGGATGCCTCTCGGACGCAAGGTTCACGATCGACAGGGAGTCGCTGAAATACTCGGCGACATACGCCGTCGATTCAACGACCACGAGGTTTCTCGGTCCCTTGCCCAACAGACGGACGCGCTGCCTGATTCCCGTCAGGAAGGACAAGTCGTTTGACACATCCTCCGTACGGCTGACCACGCTGGTCACCGGCCGGTTTGCCGCCGCGGCGTCCAAACGCTGGTGCAACGCTTCCCTTGCGATGACGCTAATCTCCCCCGTGCCGGCATGGACGACGCAGAGCCATCGACCGTCGCGGGTGCAGGCCACACCCCAGGGATTCGCGACGCCGGAATTCACCTCGTCGAGAAGCACGGTGTTGACCACTTTCCGGGAAGCAATCTCGATGAGGGTCAAGGCGTTGGTGTTCATCCAGCCCCTGGCCAGTTGGGTCGTGGGCAGTTGATACCGGGCCAGAACATGCGCCACATATGCGTATCTCCCGTCCGGCGACAGACAGATGCCGCGCGGCTGATTCGATCCGTTGGGCAGAGCGATCGCCGCCACGACATGATTCTCAACACAGTCAATCACCGAAACGGTTGCCCCGGTATAGGCCTGATCGGAACGACCTGCCGGCAGCAGATTGAGAACCAACAGGTTCGCGCCATCGAGGGTCAGCGCGGCCGCAACGGGTTCCCGGACCACCCGGATGTCAGCGGTCTTGCGACCGGTCGTCAGGTCGAGGACGGAGACCGTGTTGTCGAATCGATTGCAGACATACAGACGGGTCCCCTCCGCGTTCACAACCGGCGCCACAGGCGAATGGCCTGCGGCGAATTCCTGCACGACCTCGCCGGCCACGGGATCGACGACGAGAACCTTGCCCGCCGGTCCCCCGCCGGTCACGTAGAGACGACGCTCGTCCGGCGCCAGACATAGCCCGGTGGGCTTCGCAGTCAGGGTGATGCCGGACGTGAGCCGGCCGGCGGGCACGTCGAGAACAGCGATCCGCGAGGCATCCGTCTCTGCGATATAGAGGTTCCTGCCGGCCCGGTCGGCGGCCAAAGCCAACGGCGAGAGGCACTGAGGGTCGCCGGCCAACACGCTCGAAAACCCAATCAACAGAAAGAACACAACGCCCAGCGTCATCTGGAACCCTTCTCGGTGACACGTCTTCATGTGAGATTCCTCTTCATAACAAGCCTGCTACATTCCAGAGAAACGCGTGACGAGGCTCAGGCGTCCCCTTCGGCGAGAACTTGCACGTCGTTCTCCAGCCTTTGCCGGAGCCGATTCAATTCCGATCCTCCTTGGCCGCCTGCAAAATCCTGTGAACGACTTGTTCGGTCAGTTCATGTCCCTTCAGATAGGGGAAGCCCTCCCAGACAACATATCCGCCGGGCTCGAGG
>CALMMH010000462.1 GCA_937868145.1 uncultured Phycisphaerales bacterium | reverse complement strand
TAAGATTTCCTTGAAGAATATAGGCCCAATGTCCATTTTGCAAAAGTCCAGTTATAACACATACCGCCCTATAACCGCAAGGGTTCCCCTCGGGAGAAGAGCGGGAAGCACTCGCATCGCTCGGGCAATGCGGGGATTGGACGGCCCACAGGGGGGACAGCCAACGGTGGGATTCGAACCCACAACCCCTGGTTTACAAAACCAGAGCTCTACCGTTGAGCTACGTTGGCGTTGGGCCTTGGCCGGGGCAGGATCTGCTGCCTATTACCCGACCGACTCCTCCGCAACTATACCCCCAAGAGGCGGAATCATCAAGTTCCTCGTGCTGGCGGCCGATGGAATTGGTTCGGTTCGGGCTCTGATGACGGGCTCGGACGCCGGCACGGATCGAGCGGGAATTGTTTGACGCGGGTTCTTCCGGCTGGAATAATGAGAACAAAATTGCCTCCAATCGGTATACAGCCCTTTGCCGTTCCGCTTGGATAGGGCCCCAGATGCGGCCGAAAACGGCCCGTGGGAGCCCGCTTGACCAACCTTCTATCGGAGCACCATGATGAAGAACGTCGTTACTGGGTCGGTCCGCCGTTTCACGATGGCGGCCGGGTCGTTTCTTGTTTTGCTTGTGATTTTCGGGGCCGGATGCGGGAAAGAGCAGCCGACGGCGCCCGATGCGAACGCGCCGGCCGGCGGTCAGGCCGCGGCCCCCGTCCAAACGCAGACGCCCGCGGTGGACAAAGTCCTTGCGGTCGTCAACGGAGTTGAGATCAAAGAGAGCCAGGTGCGGCAGCAGATGATGGACGAGTACGGCGTCCAACTGCAGAAGATGGCCGCCCAGGCCCCTGAATTGGCCGCCCAGCAGGAGAAGCGCATCATGCAGAACATGATGAATCAGATGGTGATGATGCACCTCCTGGACGCGGAAGTCGCGAAAGCGGGAATCCAGGTGACCGAGGAGGAGCTGACCGCGGAGATGACCAAGCAGCTCGCCGTCGCGGAGTCGCCGCAGACCATTGACCAGTTCAAGCAGATGATCGAAGCCCAGGGCGGAAACTTCGAAGCGATGAAGGCTCGCATGGGCAAGCAGATGGGGTATCTCAAGCTTCTCAAGGCCAAAGATCCCAACGGCTTGACCGTGACCGAGGCGGAAGCCCAGAAGTACTATGACGAGAACCCGGACGAGTTCAAGATTCCCGAGCGAGTGCGGGCCAGCCACATCCTGGTCGCGACGGAGCCCACGGACCCGAACGCCGACCCGAACCAGGTCAAGGCCCAGGCTCGCGCGAAGGCCGAGGGCCTGCTCAAGCAGGTCAAGGACGGCGCGGACTTCGCGACGGTGGCGAAAGAGAACTCGGCGTGCCCGTCGGCCGCCCAGGGCGGCGATCTCGGCACGTTCGGCCGGGGCAACATGGTCCCGCCGTTTGAGGAAGCGGCCTTTGGCCTGAAGGTCGGCGAGATCAGCGATCTGGTCGAGACGCAGTTCGGATTCCACATCATCAAGGTGACCGAGCACCAGGATCCGAATACGGTGACGTTTGCGGCGGCCAAGGACAAGCTCATGAACCATCTGGAGACGGGCAAGACGCAGGCCGTGTTCGGCAAATACATCGCATCGCTTCAGGAGAAGGCCACGATTACGTACCCCTCCAGCGGCAATGCCCCCGTTCAGATTGTGCCGCAGCCCGCGGCTCCGGCTGACGCCGACAAAGGCTGAGACATCAGGACGTAACAAAAGGAAAGAAGGCGAGGACGCAGGAATCTCCGGCGTCCTCGCCTTCTTCGTTTCCGCCTTGCAGCCGGTTCTTAGGCCAGGAGCGTGGCAGGGTCCAGGCTCACGGCTTCCACGTCCTTGAAGTACTTGGCCGTTCCCACCCGCAATTCGAGCGTCGCGTCCTCGTCGCAGACGATGATGCCGTTGGGATGCATCTGCAGGGCGCTGATCGTCCACATGTGGTTGACGCCTTCTTCGATCGCGTGCCGCAGGGCTCGGGCCTTGTTGGCGCCGTTGACGATGATGATCACTTCGTCGGCGTCCATGACCGTGCCGACCCCGACGCTCAGCGCCGTCTCGGGAACCTTCTTCGGGTCGTTGTCGAAGAAGCGACCATTGACGATGCGGGTGTCCTGGGTCAGCCGCACCTGACGGGTCCGCGAGGCCAGCGAGGAGCCCGGCTCGTTGAACGCGATGTGGCCGTCGGCTCCGATCCCGCCCACGAACAAACGGATTCCGCCGACCTGCCGGATCCGGCCCTCGTATTCCTCGCACTCGGCCTCAAGGTCCGGCGCGTTGCCGTCGAGGATGTTCACGTTCCTCTTGGGGATGTCGAGGTGGCCGAAGAAGTTCCGCCACATGAACGAGTGATAGCTCTCCGGATGGTCCTGCGGCAGGCCCACATACTCGTCCATGTTGAACGTGATGACGTGCTCGAACGAGATCTTGCCCGCCTTGTTCAGCGCGGCCAGCTCGCGGTACATGCCGATGGGCGAGGACCCGGTCGGCAGGCCCAGGACGAACGGCCGGTCCAGGGCCGGTTCGAAGTCCAAAATCTTGCGAGCGACATAGTTTGCGGCCCATTGCGAGACTTTCTCGTAGGTTGGTTCAATGATCACTCTCATTGCTGCCCCTCTCTTTTCACGCGATAACCCGTTACCCGGACTCAAAGCCGGACTCGTTATTCCGACGGATCGGAAGTCCCCGACCCGGTCCTCGATCACTTTTTTGCCGGTGTGTTGCCCTTCCTTCTTATACACCGGCCCGCAGGGGCTCGATGCGGCTCAACAACTCATTGGCCAGAGCGGTCTTGGCGGTGATGTGCTTCTGGATCTCCCCGACGAACCCATCGGCCTCAAATGTTCCGCGGACGGCCGCGAAATCGCGGCGCTTGGCCTCGTCATCGCCATCGACGCCGAAGCCGGTCTGGACCGTGGGTCCGAACTCCTTCTTTGCGTCGGCATGAAGCTGGTTGTCCAAATCCACCACGGCGGCCCTCCAGCGGTGGGTCATCTCGACGACGTCGCTCGCGGTCATCTCGTCGAGGGTTTTGCCCAATGACTTTTGCAGAACGTCGGCCGCCCACGTCCATTCGTATCGGGTGTAGTTCGCGTGGATCACGGCGAACCGGGCGTTCAACTCGTCCAGGGACGCGACGCTTCCGGCCTCGATGTCGTCGAGCAGCTTGTGCACGGTCTCTTCCGGCGCGAACATCCCGGCCATGTCGATCCACTTGCCCAGGCCGACCGGAGTCTCGGGCCGCAGAGCCGCTCGCAAATCCTTCACGGTCCGAAAATGCTTGCCTTCCAGCCGTTTGATCAGGCAATTGCCGATGAACTTGTCGATGCCCAGCTCATAGAGCGCGATGCCCCGCTCCAGGGAGTGGCTCGGGATCTTGACGCTATGATAGATGAAGTAGTCGGAGGTCGGTCCGGCGGTGGTCTTGAGCTTTCGCAGCAGATCCCGGCCGTTGATCATCTTTTGAATGGTGTAAGGGCTCAACAGCTTGAAGTTGATGTGGTCGAGCTTCCTGGGGTCCTTGCGCCGATCTCGCTGCGGCCACTTGCGGGCGTCGCGGACGGTTCCGACGCTCCGCAGATTCACGCCGGGGGCCAGCACGCTTTCATCCTCGTGCTCGATCAGATACGAGAAGGGCAGGTCCGAGGTGTCGGAGTTGCGATAGTGACGGCCCATGACCACGGTGAACGCGCCGACCTTGGCGGGCCAGAGCATGTAGGAGTCGCTGCCGGTCTTGGAGCCTCGTTCGACGACGCCCTGGTGGACCGGGCCGAGCTTGTACCTGTGGTTGCTCTGGTTGGTGCCGCTGCCGGCGTTGAGGAAGGAGAACAGGCCCGCGATCAGGAGCGTGGATTTGTGGTGGGTCACGGTGTAAGGGCCCGCGAAGATCGAGCAGGCTTCGCCGTGGAAGCCGCCGCAATTGGCGAAGAAGACGGAGTTCTCCGCGGAGTACTGCTTGGAGAGGGTGCAGCTCTGTCCGATGAAGCAGTGGCAGACGATCGCGCCGTCGGTGATGGTCGAGCCGCTGCACGCGATGAAGTCGTCCGCGTAGACGCCGGGCCCGATGTACACCGGATCTTCGGCGCAGCTGTTGACCGAGCCGTTTTCGAGCCGGTTGACGCCCTCGATCACCGCGGCCGGACCGATCCGGACGTTCTTGATCAGCCGGGAGTTGATGATTCTCGCCCCTTTGGCGACCACTCCCAGGGACGACCGCACGGATGCCGTGTAGCCGTCGACCAGGGCCCGCAGCTTCTCAATCACCCCAGGACGGTGCCGATAGAAGGTGAGGATATAGGCCGTGTGGGCGCAGAGGTTGTCGAAGATCGGGATCTCGCGGCCGCCGGCCTCGTTGACGACGGCGACGCGGGTCCCGTTGCCGAACGAGCTTTCGCCCTCGACCGCCAGCAGATCGATGTTGTCGATCACCACGTCGTCCTCGATGACGTAGTTGGCGATGTAGTTGCGGACCTCGCCGATGAAGACGTTGTTGCCGATGGTGCAGTTGTGAAGCGTGGCGTGGCTGATGCCGGTTGGTTTGGTGACGCCGCCGAAGAAAGCGGCGTCTTTCTCGAAAACGCCGAGGCGGACGTCGCCGCAGAACCGCGTCGCGTGGACCCGGTCGGCCCGAAACCCGTCGGCCACCTGCACGCGGGACCAGTCGCCGCAGGTGCATCCTTGTTCTGATAATCGAGCGACCTCGGCCGTCGATAGGGCTCGCCACTGTGTTTCCATCGATTTCCTTTCAGCTCGCGGCGGCTTCGGGAACGAACCCGGCCGGCGTTGAAGAACGGAAGTTCAGGCCACCATTCCTTGAACCCTGATTATAAGACTTCCGAAAGTATAGCGGGAGCCGCGCGGGCGGTCAAGTCGCTGGGGCCCGAGAATTATGGACCCAAAAAGAATCGAATCTCAGAACGAGCAGGCGGAAACGACCGAGAGTATCGGCCGCGGCAAAATGCGCCGAAAAAAACTTGCATCTGTGCGTGACATTCTGCATAAATTCTATAGTCGCGTGCTGACGGCTGCCGATGAAATAGGGTATGACTATGAGCCCTGTTGGAAGGTCCTAAATTCGCACCTATGTGGTGCCGCTTTGTACGACGGGGCCGTGAGTGGACGACGAATCTTATGTCGAACCAGCCAAGAGTTGTGAAAGTCCTAGGTGCGTTGTTGGTCTCCATGACGGTTGGAGCGTTCGTCCTCATGGCGCTCGGCAACAACCCGCCATCGGCCGGCCCGTTCTGCCTGTCGGCTTATTATCGGCTGACCTCGGTGGATCAGGCGGTGCAGTCCAAGGCTTGTCAGACTCCCAATCGCTGGACCAGCATCGAGATCTTCTTCAGCGGCACCAGGGGCGGCAGCCCTCAGCAGGCCGCCGGCACGGTGGATAATTGTCACTTCGTGATCGGCAACGGCGCCGGCGACGGCGACGGAGAGATCCAGCCCACCGAGCAGTGGCAGAAACAGTACTCGATCCAGCCGGGCCGGACCTGGCAGGGCTCGGGCAAGACCGTCCGGGTTTGCCTGATCGGCGACGGCGTCCAGACGATGCCTACGGATTACCAGCTCAAACGCCTCGAGATGCTCCTGGAAGCCCTGTGCAGGAAGTTCCACATCCCCGCCGACTCCGTGTTCCTTCCCACCGATTGCCAGTAAGAGACTCTCCTCCTTCGACGATTTCCCCCAGGCAGGTCTTACGTCCCAGGGAGACCGGTCCGTCTCTGCGCCCCCAGGACGAGCGGGAGACATCGCGATGTGAAGGTCCCGCCGCGGCGCCTAACCACGATCATGTTAGTTCTGGCCTTCTGCAAAAGGGCCATTCGACCTATATTCTTCAAGGAAATCGGTTTCACGATTTCCTTGAAGAAGGGACTTCGGTGCTGGTTTCAGGGCGTTGCGGTTTAAGAGAGAAAAACCGTGAAGCAGGTTAGTAGGTCGAAAGGCCATTTTGCAGAAGGCCAGTTAGTTCTTGGCGTGCGGGAACCCGGCCATCCCGGGAATTTCGGCGCACCCCACGGCTACTGCGGCCACGAGCCTGTGACGGCGTCATGGCCGCAGTGCGCGTGTAGCACGTAGGGTGTCACCTATACGAATCGTCGGTTGACGGTGGTTGCTGCGAAGGCTCCGGGAAAAAGCGATGAGTGGCCAAGGGGCCACTCATCTATGACGACGCATGGGCGTCTGGTTGCAAGGCGCCGATTGCTTGTTTCACATACGTGATTCGCCGTAACTGGGTACTCCGGCCCTTGGTCATCTCACCGCGGCGGCGTCTTTCCAAGTCCTTGCAGGCAGAACACATCCCTCAAGCGAATCTTGTGCTCTTTTACAAACCTGAATTTCGGCCGCCGCATTGTTCGCAGGTACAGACGACGCTCGAAGGGCGTGTATTGCAGGCCTGGCCGGAAAATCTTTCTGCCCGCCGGAAATCCCGCGGATTCTTCACGGCCTATGTTCTTTCGCGTTGGCCGGTTGAGGTTCGCGAACCCTGCGCAGGGCCGACCAGAGATAGTAAACGGGGATTCCCAGAAGGATGCTGCCGACGCTGAACGCGGAGGGCTTGGGCCATTGCAGGAATGCGAACGCCGCCATGAAGAGGGTGACGATCAGGAAGACGGCCGGGACGACGGGGTAGCCGG
This sequence comes from uncultured Phycisphaerales bacterium, assembly GCA_937868145.1. Taxonomy (GTDB): domain Bacteria; phylum Planctomycetota; class Phycisphaerae; order Sedimentisphaerales; family Anaerobacaceae; genus PLanc-01. The sequence goes on along the minus strand of CALMMH010000462.1, from coordinate 2,151 downwards.
GAACGCGGAAGGGCCTGTCCATGTTGGGCCGGCGCAGGCGAAGCACGTAGACCGCCCCGATGAACAGCAGAGCGAACAGGGATAGCCCCACGGAGGCGTATCGATACAGGTTCTGAAAGTCGGTGGCGAACAGGATGGCCACCGCGCAGAGGCTCTGCAGGAGCATCGCGTACGTGGGAACGTGTCCCTTGGCGCTGACGCGCTGGGCGATGGACGGAAACAATCCGTCTTTGGCCATGGCATAGTACACCCGCGGGCCGGTGATGATGAAGGCGCTGACGGTCGCCAGGAAGGCCAATCCCAGCAAGACGGAAAAGACGCTGGAGACCCGAGGTCCGAATAAATTCTCAACCGCCAGTTGCGGAACCCGTTCGGCGTTCTCGAATCCGACGGAAGCCAGAGGCACCGCGTAAGCGAAGACGAGGTTCATCGCCAGATACAGGACCACCACCGACCCGGCGCCCAGCAGCAGCGAGCGAGGGAGAATCCTGCCTGGGTCCCGGACCTCGCCGGCCAGATAACTGGCGGCATTCCACCCGCTGTAGGCGAACATGACGTAGAACAACTGGGTCGCCGCCGTCCCCAGTCCGACCTGCCCGAGAGGTTGTCCCTCGGTGATGTGGGACAACCGTCCCTTGCCGAACAGGAAAGCCAGGATCGCCAGGGCCACGAACAGACCCAGCTTGAGCATCGTGGTGAGATTTTGGGTCCAGGCGGATTGCCGATGGCCGAGGAGGTTCGGCACGGTGATCGCGAAGATGAGGATCGCGGCGACGATTCGGAGCAGCCCGGTTTGACTCTGGCTCACTCCGAACGGGGTCAGGAGGTACATCGCCGCGATGTAGCCGGCCACCGCCAGGGGGGCGGAGAAACCGAGAAAGAACGACGTCCATCCGGAGAGAAAAGCCGGCATGGGACCGTAGGCCTCGCGGAGATAGACGTATTCGCCGCCGGCGCGGGGCAAAGCGGCCGCCAGCTCCGCCACGCACAGCGCTCCGCAGAGGGCCAGCAACCCGCCCAACGCCCAGAGCCCGAAGATCAGAGGATAGTTCCCGAGCGAGGCCATCATGTACCCCGGCGAGACGAGGATTCCCGTCCCGACCATGCTGGCGATCACCACGTACGTTGCCGTCGACAGGCCGAACTTGCGTTCCAGTTCCCGGTTCTGCATGGCCATTATGCCCCCGACAAGCCCTGGTTTCGAATCTCGTCCAGGAGCCCGAAGTCCTTGCCCTCTTTGAGCCGGACCCAGGCTCGACAGTCCTTCTTCTGAATGTGAATCGGCTCGATCCGCCGGACATCAGACGCGTAGGGCGGGGCTTGCCCCACCGTTTCATTTCACGCAGACGCCCATCGCGGCTAGGTCCCGTGTCACCTGGTCGAGGCTCTCGTACACGATGCCCTTCATCCCCGCGGCCCGTGCGCCTTCGACGAAGTCGATCCGGTCGTCGAGGAGCACGCACTCTGCCATCGCGGCCCCGAGCTTGCCGGCGGCGACTTCATAGATCGCCCGCTCGGGTTTGGCGACGCCCTCGGCGCAGGAGAACGTCGCGGCGTCGAATGCGTCGTAACGCAGTTCCAGAAAGAACTCCATCGCCGGGGCTTCGGTGTTCGAGAGCAGGCTCGTCTTGTAGCCTCGCTGCCGCAGCCGACGGGCCAGGGCAAAGACCTCTTCTCGCGGCGAGTAGATCTCGCGAAATGCCCGACCCCAGAGCGAAGCCTGCTTCGGCGTTGGGCAGCCGAGACGTTCGCAGACCCGTCGCCAGAACGCTTCCTCGGAGATCGACCCTTTCTGGAACCCCTCGCCGCACGCGTTGTGAGCCCGGGTGTAGTCCGCGACGGAGACTCCGAGCGTCTCGGCGCAGTAGCTCATCAGTCCCGGCGCCGGGTTGTCGATCAGGACGCCGCCCCAGTCGAACAGAATCGCCTCGATCCTCGTTTCCATCGTTCCTACTTCCGCAGTCTGGAGTTCCGCGTTCGCGCGGCCTTCGGAGCATCTGCTCCGGCGGGATTATCACCCCGCAGGCCGGCCGACGCAATCGCGATTGTGCGAAATGAAGCCGGGAGCCGGTGGGGGGAATCGGTAGTCTGCAGTCGGTTAGGGGACTGTTCGTTAGTTCTTCCAGGCCTCTGCGTCCCTGCGTCTCCGCG
>CALMMH010000461.1 GCA_937868145.1 uncultured Phycisphaerales bacterium | reverse complement strand
GGCGGTGGAGCAGTCCGCTCGCTCCTTTGTGCGGGATGGAATGGGGTTCGAACTGCCACAGACGACAACAGGGACTGATCATACCGAGGATGCGAAGGACACTGCATATACCGCAATTCTGGATTTCGGCTTCGGCGACCTGATCCTGAACCTCACGGAGACCGACCCCGCGTGGATCGCCCGACGCATCGGCGAACTTCGTCGCGTCTACCTTGGGATTCTCGCGATCGTCGTGACGGCGGTGGGGCTGTCTCTCCTGAGTTTGTGGCACAACGTACAGGCCCAGGCGATGCTCGCCCAGAAGAAGGACGACTTCATCTCCGCCGTCTCTCACGAACTGCGAACGCCTCTGACCTCCATCCGGATGTACACCGAGATGCTCGAGAAGAACTGGGTCAAGTCGGCGGACAAGGTTGCCGAGTACCACCGGACCATGCGTCAGGAGAGCGAGCGGCTCAGTCGTCTGGTCGAGAATGTGCTCGATTTCGCCAGGCTGCAAAAGGGCCGCAAGAACTATGCGTTCCGGCTGGGGAGCATCGATGAGTGCGTCGCCGGCGTGGTTGAAATGATGAGGCCGTACGCGGAACAGCACGGGTTTGCGATTCAGACGGACCTTTCGTCGCCCGGCCAGACCCGTTTCGACAAGGACGCGGTCACGCAGATCGTGGTGAATCTCGTCGACAATGCGGTGAAGTATGCCCGCTGCGCCGCGGGTAAAACGATCTCGGTGCGGACGCGAAACGAGCCGGGTTTCACAATCATTGAGGTTCAGGATCGCGGTCCCGGCATCCCTCGCAGCAGGCAGAAGAAGGTCTTCGAACAGTTCTATCGGTGTGATGACGACATACCGCGTGAAGGGCCGTTGTCCGGCCAGCCGCAGACCACGGGAATGGGACTGGGTCTGACTCTGGTCAAGCGTTTCGCCGAGGCTCATGAGGGATATGTGGAAATCCGCGATGCGGAGCCGACGGGCGCTGTTCTGAAGGTTGCCCTCGCGACACAGCTTACCACTGTGCCATGATAAGCCGAGGTATGCGACCGTGCTCAGATGCTGAAGTCGATGGCCGACGATTTGCTCAGCTTCTTCTCCTCCTCGACCAGATCGCGAAAGCTCGCGCCGTCATACACGGCCTCGACGGCCGCCTTGGCGCGATTCCACAGGTGAATGAGAGCGCAACTCTCTTTCAGAGGGCAGCAGGGACTGTTCTTGTCTCCGATGCATTTGACCGGGTCGAGCGGGCCGTCAACCAGACGGATGATTTCGCCTACTGTGATCGCCGCCGGGTCTTTGGCCAGCATGTAGCCGCCTTGCACGCCTCGGCGGGATTCAATCAGTCCCGTTGGTTTCAGATCGTTGAGGATATTCTCCAGGAATCGCTGAGGGATGGCTTGGGTGGCCGCAATTTGGCTAATCGCAACGGGCCCTTGACCGTACTGCTTTGCCAATTCCATAACGGCCCGGACGGCGTATTGACACTTCTGCGACAGGTTCACGTCAGATTACTCCTATCTGCTCGCGATCGTGACTGGACTTTGATTACCCACCCAATTATGCAATGAAATCTTCATTAAGTCAATAAACATTACCGTATTTACAAAAATAACGTGCATCTAAGCCCTTTTATCAGCGTTATTTGTGACCACATGCAAATTTTGACTCACGAAAGGGATTGACAATTCCCATAATGTACACTAAACTAATGAACATAGTGATATATGCTTAGGGTAATGGCTCGTCTGGATTGACTCGGAGTGTGGAACGTGACGGCAAGAAACAATCTTGTCATTGAAGTACGCTGGGTTTTGAGTCGCTTGAAATCGCGATTGAGAGTATTGATGACAGACTCGGCGGAGCACTGGACAGTATTGGCTACGAGAAAGACCACGGCGTGGACCTGACGCTGACCACCAGCAAGACGATCGTCGGTTCTTGGACGTTCACGCGGCCTGTGATCTTCACCGGCGGCCTTCGCAACAGCGCGGGGGGACAACTCGGCTTGCTCGGTTTTGGCGACGATCGGGCCACAACGTTCGAGGGCAGCGTGGCGATCTTGCCTAAGGATTGGTTGTTGGTCGCTTATGAGTATCGCCAGAAGAGCAATCCGTACGATGAGATTCCTGGGCTCGTGGAAGACGAGGATGATTGGCACGCCGTGGATGTCAGTTGGATCGTGGACTCTCATACAACTCTGGTGGCCGGCTGGGGCGCTTTCGGCAACGTCGCCAACGAGATGGAAAACGGCGCGTGGTGGCTTCAAGGGAAACGGGAGTTTTGACGAGCGGCGTCATGACGAATCGGAAAGGAGATACAGTATGGCGAATATCTATAAGGACATCATTGCAGCGGTGGGCAGGACGCCTTTGGTGCGGGTGAACAAACTGATTCACGGAGGGACCGTGCTGGCCAAACTTGAAAGCCGAAACCCGCTGGCCTCGATCAAGGACCGGATCGGCGTGGCCATGATCGAAGCTGCCGAGCGGGACGGCAAGATCAAGCCCGGCGGGATCATTGTCGAGCCGACCAGCGGCAACACCGGCATCGCTCTGGCTTTCGTCTGTGCGGTTCGTGGGTATCGGCTGCTCCTGACCATGCCGGACTCGATGAGCACCGAGCGACGGAAGGTGCTCAGGGCGCTCGGCGCCGAACTTGTCTTGACGCCGGCCGCCGAGGGGATGAAAGGAGCCATCAAGAAAGCGACGGAGATCGCCGAGGCTGAGAAGGGGGCTTTTATCCCGCAACAGTTCGAGAACCCGGCGAATCCGGAGGTCCATCGCAGGACGACCGCCGAGGAGATCTGGCGGGACACCGACGGCAACGTGGACATTTTGATCTCCGGCGTCGGCACCGGCGGCACGATCACCGGCATCGCCGAGGCGATCAAGTCGCGCAAGCCTGGTTTCAAAGCCATCGCGGTCGAGCCGGCGCAGAGCCCGGTTCTGACGCAGGCTCTGGCCGGCCAGGAGATCAAGCCCGGTCCGCACAAGATCCAGGGCATCGGGGCCGGATTCGTTCCCAAGGTGCTCAATCTCAAGATTGTCGATGAGGTGGTTACGGTCGATCAGACTGAAGCGATCGAATGGGCCCGGCGTGCGGCCGACAAGGAAGGGTTGTTTGTCGGCATTTCTTCCGGAGCTGCGCTGCGTGCTGCGGATATCGTCGCCTCCCGGCCGGAGAACAAGGACAAAGTAATTGTGACGATCATTCCAAGCTTTGGCGAGCGGTATCTGTCTTCGGTGCTGTTCGCCGATCTGGCGTCTTGACCATAAGAGAGAGAATCCAAGAGGGGCACAACATGACAGATCCGTATCGCATAGGCACACAAGCACTCCACGCCGGCCAGGTGGACGATCCGACGACGCACGCAAGGGCGGTCCCGATTTACGCAACTTCGTCGTACAACTTCGTGGACACCGAACATGCGGCGAATCTCTTCGCGCTCAAGGAATTCGGCAACATCTACTCCCGGCTGATGAACCCGACGAACGACGTGCTGGAGAAACGTCTGGCTGCGTTGGACGGCGGGGCGGCCGGCCTGGCGTTCGCCAGCGGGCAGGCCGCCATCACCGCGGCCATTCTGACGATCACGCATAGCGGCCAGAATTTCATCTCGTCCACCGGCCTCTACGGCGGGACGTGGACGCTTTTCACCCAGACGTTCAAGAAATTGGGGATCGAGGTCCGGTTCTTTGACCCGGATCACCCCGAGCAGATCGCCAAGTTGGCCGACGACAAGACCCGGCTGGTTTACCTCGAAAGCATGGGCAACCCGAAGAACAACGTCCCGGATTTCCGCAGGCTGACGGATGTGGCGCACAAGCTCGGCCTGCCGGTAATCGTGGACAACACCGTGACGCCTCCGCCTCTGCTGCGGCCGATCGAGCACGGCGTGGATATCGTGGTGTACTCGACCACCAAGTTCATCGGCGGTCACGGTGTCCACATTGGCGGGGCCATCGTGGACAGCGCCAAGTTCCCCTGGGCGGACAACCCGAAGAAATGGCCTGAGTTCACGGCTCCTGACGAAGCGTACCATGGCATGGTCTTCACTGAGGCCCTCAAGCCCATCGGCAACATCGCCTATATCATTCACGCCCGCACGCACTGGCTGCGGGACACCGGCGCGGCCATGAGTCCATTTGCTGCGTTCCTGTTCCTGTTGGGGATTGAGACGCTGCACCTCCGTCTGCCGCGACATTCGGAGAATGCCCTGGCGGTGGCGAAGTGGCTTCAGAAGCATCCGGCGGTGTCGTGGGTGAACTACCCGGGTCTGCCGGAACACCCGCATTATGCGAACGCTCGCAAGTACCTGCCCAACGGACAAGGCGCGATCATCGGCTTTGGCGTCAAAGGCGGCAAGGACGCCTGCATCAAGTTTATCAACAGCGTCAAACTCGCCAGCCACCTGGCCAACATCGGCGACGCCAAGACCCTCGTGATTCACCCGGCCTCGACGACGCATTCGCAATTGACCGAAAGCGAATTGCTCCAGACGGGCGTGACGCCGGACTTTGTCCGATTGTCCGTCGGCATCGAAGACATCCAGGACATCCTCGCGGACCTGGATCAGGCCCTCGCGGCAGCCCAGGCGTAGGATGGCGGAGCTCGATAGGCGAATCTGTGATAGAAGGGGACATTGTTCATGAGGTTCTCGACGAAAGCGATTCGGGCCGGGCAGCGACCTGATCCGACGACGGGTTCCATCGTTCCGCCGGTGTATCAGGCGGTGAACTACGTATTCGATGACATCGGCCGGCCGCACGGGTTCGAATACTCTCGCAGCGGCAATCCCACACGGACGGCGTTGGAGCAATGCCTGGCTTCGCTTGAAGAAGCCCGGTTCGGTCTGGCATTTGGCTCCGGCATGGCGGCGATCGATGCGGCGCTCTCGATTCTGCGTCCGGGCGATCATATCGTCTCGGCCGAGCACATCTACGGCGGGACGTTCCGCCTGTTCGAACAGGTCTATCGGCCTCGGGGCGTCAGCTTCACGTACGCGGATGGCACGCGGCCGGAGGCGTTCGCCCAAGCGATGAAGCCGGAGACGAGACTGGTCTGGATCGAGACGCCCGCCAACCCCTTGCTGCAACTGGTGGACGTGAAAGCGGTGGCGAGGATCGCCCACGATCGCGGGGCCAAATTGGTCGCTGACAACACGTTCTCTTCGCCTTATTTCCAGAGACCTCTGACGCAGGGGGCCGATGTCGTGATGCACAGCACGACCAAGTACATCAGTGGGCACAGCGACGTCATCGGCGGGGCGGTCGTGACGAGCGATGAAAAACTGCACGAAGCG
>CALMMH010000460.1 GCA_937868145.1 uncultured Phycisphaerales bacterium | reverse complement strand
GAAAGACCTGACCCAAGAGACGAAGGCTCATTTCAATGCCTGACCCCAGTGGGCAGAAGGCTCATTTCAATGCCTGACCCCAGTGGGCAGAACGAGAACGGGGATTGTGGATGCCGCCTGTGCCGGCAAGCGGCTCGCAGAAGAAATAACGCCAGGTGTACGCAGGTCGAGAGAACGTATCCCCAGCGTCCCTGTGACCTGCGACTTAAGAGTTAGGAGGTCGTACGATGAACCAGCAAACTCGAAAGACACATGACGTTCTATCTGACGGAATGGATGTCGCACTGTCCAGGCGTGTGGCGGTGGGGAGCGCGGGCGCGGGAATTCTGAGCATCCTATGCGGCTCCACTTTGGGCCAGGGGGACCCTGGTTCGCAGGCTGGGCGGGACACCGAGGAACGCCGGCGACTCAAGCAAATGATGCGTGAATCTCGCGAGGCCGCAGAGAAGGAGAAGTTCGCCAAAATGGACCCGCAGGAAAGGGCCTTTTGGGAGGGAATCCAGAACGCCGGCAGCATGGAAGAACGCCAGAAGGTTCTGCAGAACTGGCACACTCAGCAGATGCAGGTGACTTTGAACAGCGAGCTTGGCGCTTCGGCCGAGGAGTGGACGGTGATCCAGCCGAAACTTCTGGCGGTTCTCCTGCTAAAGGACGCGCCCTATGGAGTGGGAGGAACCCCGGCGGCGCTTCTGGTGGCTCAGTTGATCAACGAACTCAGGGTCCTGGTGAGCAACAAGGAGACGAAGCCGGAGGAAATCAAGGCCAAGCTGACCGCCTTGCGAAGTGCAAAGGTGCAGGCACGTCAGGAACTCAGTCAGGCGCAGAAGAGCCTTCGTCAACTCATGACACTGCGCCAGGAGGCGGTGCTTGTCTTGAATGGTCTTCTTGAGTGACCTGCGAAGGCATGGTGCGCGCTGAGGAATGGGGTTTGGCATTGAAACGGACCTGAAAGAAGGGGGTGTCTTTGACGTCTCGTTGCGGAACGGGCAGTCCCGGGATAATGCCTCGCGGCGTCACTGCGAACGGGGGGAGTCGTCGCTCGGGGGTCGTTGTGCGTTGTGCGTTGTGCGGGGTGCGTCGTGCGTCGGAAAGCAACTCGTCGTTCATCCCTCGTATCTCGTGGGATGAAACCCTTGACGCTCTTCGTGAACTGTGTGGTGAGATATTCCTTGCTCGGGAGGAACGCTACGAACGGGGGCGGGACTTGTCGCTCGTCGTTCGGAAGACGCTGTTTTTGGGCGGGTTGGCGTCGTGATTCTCAGTCCGTCCTCTGTCTTCTGTCTTCTGTCTTCCGTCCTCAGCTTCTCCGCGTCCTCGGCGACCTCCGCGGTTAGGTCTTGTCTCGTTGTGCGGCGTGCCGCTTCCGATTTTCAGCGTGAAGGCGGTTTTTGCGGACGGGGCGGGATTGCGGAGATCAGTTCGCCGGCGTGTAGCCCAGGCCGCCCCAGGCGCCTCGCTGGAGGCGCTGGATGTCCTGGTTGTCTGCCTGCGCGGCCTGGAGGCCACTTTCCTTGCGGGCGTATTTGAGGGTCCGCGGGTCCTCCCACTTCCAGTACTCGGCGTGGCCGTCGGCGAAACTGAAGTTCGTGCCTGCGCCGTGGCGGACCGGCGGGTCGTCCCACCAGGCTTCCGTAAGGTAGTTGATCGTCCAGCTCTGTGTCGAGGTCTTGCCCTCGTCGACGAAGACGATTCGCTCGCCCGGCCGTTTGATTTGCGTCTTTTTTCGGATGTACAGCTTGCTGACCCCGGGAATGCTGGACATCGCGCCGTTCATGGCGTCGACGATGGCGTAGGTGTTGACCTCGCCGCGGATGCCGGTGGGGCACTTGTAGAGCTTGAGCGACTTGATGTAGGGCCACATGGCGCCTCTCTTGATCCCGTCGATCCGCGTGTCCGTGTCTGCCCAGTCCGAATGGAAGTAGAGCCAGCAGGGCTCGCTGGCGTCGGTGTGTCCTTCGGTGTTCTCGACCGTGCAGGCGTTGACGATTTTCTGATCGTTGTCATCCGAGTACATAACCCAGGATAGGCCGAACTGTTTGACGTTGTTCTGGCATACGGCCCGTTTGCCCTGCTCCCGGGCCCGATTCAAGGCGGGCATCAGGATGGCCATCAGAATCGCGATGACGGCGATGACCACAAGCAACTCGATGAGTGTGAACGCTCTGTTTTTCATAAGCACCGCTCCCGTTCTCCGCTTCGATCCTCGCGAACGCCGGTTTGAGGGAGCCCGGCCCACTGATCCGGCCGAGGCTCATTCAGGTCAATCATTATACCAAGGGGAAACTACGAATGGCACGTGGGAAATTGTGAAATTGGGCCGATCTGACTTTTCCAAGCCGGGATGGGAGGGAGCGTGGGGTGGGCCGTAGAACGCGGAACCCGGCCTGCTGCGGAGAGGTCTTTTAGACGCCCTGGAAGGGGACTATGCAAAAATTCCTGTCGCGAGGTTGACAAGGAGCGTTTTTTTTCGTTTAATGAAGGAGCTTGGCCGCAGTTAAAGCGGCCCGGCCGAATCCGGACAGGTGCCCGAGCGGCTAAAGGGGATGGGCTGTAAACCCATTGGCGTAAGCCTACGTAGGTTCGATTCCTACCCTGTCCATACTACTATCTAGGCAAGTTGTTGTGGGGCCTTGTCTTTTGTCGTTTAACGCGAGTTAACTTGTAGGGAGCGACGAGATCGGGCCCCGCAACATCTTGTTGTGTCCCCCGATTTCGCCATTCCTCTGGGTGTTGAGCGCGTGACGTAAGTCATTCCCCGCACTCGACTTGTTCCCATCGCAGGCGAGGATATCCCTTGCCCTCGCAGACCGTCCAAGTCTTGCCGAAATCCCAATCGACGAAGGTCGCCCGCTGCATCATTTGTTCGACGCTCACGGCGACGCCTGGACCGCGATCCGGCCCGCCACCGGCTGAGGCGGCCAAGTAGTAGCAACTGCCGGCCGCCGCGTGCTCGGAACTATACCCCACCAGACCGCTTTGCGAGTCGCCTTCGCCGAAGACCCGGCCGGCGGCATAACAGTTCGCGATCGCGCCCATGTAGTTGTAGCCGACCAAGCCGCCGGCCTGTCCGACTCCGGCTGTGGCTCGCACCTCCGCCGTCGTCCAGCAATCTGTGACGACTCCTAACCAATTTGCGCCGATCACGCCGCCCAGTGACCGGGAGCCGCCGTCGCCAACGAGGGTTCCCGTCACATAGCAAGTGGCGACATAGCCCGCGTTCTCGCCCGCCAGACCGCCGGCGCCGAGCGATTTTCCCGAAACCGCAACATCGACCCCTTCAAGGCCCAGGTCATAAACCCACGCGTCCCTTTCGATCCGCCCAAACAGCCCCACATGGTCCCGCCCCTCGCAGCGAATCGTCAGCGACCGGATCCGGTGCCCCCGGCCGTCGAGAACCCCCGCGAAACTCGAAACGACCGGGGCCGACCACGTAATTCCCGCCAGGTCGATATCCGCCGTCAGCCGATACCACGCCGACCGGCTATACCGTCCCATGGCCCCGAGATCCTCGGCGGTGGCGATCCGGTAGGGATCGGACGAGGTCCCAACCCCCTCGAGCACATGCACTTGGCACGGATCGGCGAAGATCGCCAGTTGCGGACCCGAGTCTCCTCCCGACACCAGCCACAGATCGGCCGCCCCATCCGTCGGGTCGCCGGCCAGATCCCACCCCGCTGTGCGGAAGACCTGCGGGTTCTGCATCTGGGCCGTGGTCAAACCGACTCCGGCCGCGCTTGCGGAGGCTTGACTGCGTTCCATGTCCCAGAAACACCCCTGGATGCGGACGTCCGACCGATCGATGTGTCCAACGAATCCGCCCTGGCCCCATGATTTGTCGCCTCGGAGCACCCTTCCCGCCGCGTGGCAGTCGACGACCTCGCTTCCGGTTTGGACGCGTCCGGCGAATCCGCCCAGCATCCGGAAGCCGGAGACCGTTCCCGTAGCGTAAGAGTTGCGAACCGCGGTCCCCACGTACGATCCGAGCAGCCCGCCGACGCAGGAACTTGCGTCTCCGCCGGTGACCGCGCCGCCCGCGTGGCAGTTTTCCACCTCGACGCCGAAGCAGGTTCCCACGAGACCGCCCAGGTCGTGGCTCCGTTGCCCGCCGGCGACTTCGCCATCGGCTCGGCAACCGGCGATTACGCTTTCGGAGTCCGCGCGTCCCGCCAAGCCGCCGAGGGCCCAACTCCCGTCCCCTCCGACGACCGCCGCGGTCGCCTGGCTCTCCCGAATGATGCCGCCGGTGCAGGCTCCCGCAAGCCCGCCCAGATAGAGACTCTTTGCGCCGCTGAAAAGGCCGCCCGCAGCCTGGCAGCCGACCATGCCGCCGCGGTGCATGCCCGCGAGGACGCCCAGCATCAGGCCTCCGTCGCCCGCAGTCAGTGTGACATCCGCCCGACAGTCGAGGAGGCTTCCGGCGTTGATGCCCACGAGGCCGCCGATCCAACTGCCGCCGGCGGGGACCCGAAGTTCGCCCGTCACCGAGCAGTTGGTGAGCCCGCCTTCGTTGAAGCCCGCCATCGCTCCGGCGTGATCCGCCGCCGTCACGCGGACGTCCTCCAACGCCAGATCGTAGACGCGGCCCCTGGTTCCGATCCGTCCGAACAGGCCCACATACTGCATCCCTTCGGCCTCGATCGTTAGATGGCGGATCGCATGGCCGCCGCCGTAGAACCGGCCCGTGTAAGCGACGCTGGAGCCACGATACACGTTGTCGTCGGCCGCGATCGGCGCGTGCGTGAAGACCTGCCCGCCCGGCAGATTCGGGTCCAGGTCGATGTCCGCGACCAGCGTAAAATACTTGGTCAGCAGATTCGGGTCGTTGGCGATCGCGACAAGCTGCTCGGCCGTGGCGATCTGGTACGGCGACGCCGCGGTCCCGTCGCCGCCGTCGAATTCCGCTGCCTGTGCTGCGACCGCGAACGACAGGATCATCGCAAGCCAGACAAAAAGCACGCTGAGTGGGCGGGACACTTGGGCTTTGCCCCACCTTCGGGAGGTCCTGTCGGGTGGCAGCCTCAAGGCCGCCGGCCTTGGGGATGGTCTTCTCTGTGAACCGGTGGAGCCATCCCCAAGCTTCGCTTGAGGCTGCCACCCGGTCAGCGTGCTGGCTGTCTCCGAACAGCCGGAAGATGTCGCCCTCGTCTGTCGGGCCGTTCCGTACAGGTCCCGCACGCCGTTGTCTGTCAAGGATCGCATGTTACTCCTCCTCCTGCGAAACGTCGAGGAGCGGAACGTACCGCGCCGACCAGTCGGCCCAGTCGAAGTCGTCGAAGAGATACTGGAGCGCGA
>CALMMH010000459.1 GCA_937868145.1 uncultured Phycisphaerales bacterium | reverse complement strand
GCACGCCTGGATCGACGGCGTGACGGACCAGGCCAGCGGCTCGCAGGTGGGCTACGATGAGTCGCCGTTTGCCGAGAAGACCATCCTCCACGGCGGAAAACAGTCCATGCCCATGAGGTACGACAATTCGACCTCGCCGTTCTACTCCCAGGCCGAGCGAACCTTCGACTCGCCGCAGGACTTGACGGCCCACGGCGCCGACACTCTGTCGCTGTACTTCCGCGGCGTCGCGTCGTCGTTCGCGGAAACCTCCGACGGCGGCGTTCTGATGAACGGCGTCGGCGCAGACATCTGGGGCACGTCCGATGCGTTCCGCTTCGCCTACAAGAGCCTCAGCGGCAACGGCGCCCTGGTGGCCCGCGTGGACAGCCTCTACAACAGCAACACCTGGGCCAAAGCGGGCGTAATGATCCGCCAGAACATCCAGCCCGGTTCGGTCCACGCTTTCATGGCCAAGACGGCGGTCGACGGCAACGGCGCCAGCTTCCAGCGGCGTCCCACGGCCGGCGCCGAATCGGCGAACAATGACAGCCTCACCCCAGTCACGTTCCCGTACTGGGTGAAGATCCAGCGCAGCGGCAACAGCATCACCGCGTACACGTCGCCGGACGGCGCCGCGTGGACCCAGTTGGGCGAGGCACAGACGATCGCCATGACCGATCCGGTCCTGATCGGCCTGGCGGTGTGCAGCCATGACGCGGCGATCGGAACGACGGCGGAATTCGCCAACGTCGCCTTCACCGGCAATGTCGCCGGCGGCTGGCAGATGGCGGACATCGGTCTGGCGCAGGTGGAAGGCAACTCGGCCGAACCGCTCTACGTCACGGTTGCGGACGCGTCCGGCAAGAGCAAGACCGTGATGAATGCGGATCGGTCAGCGAGCGGTCGAATGACCTGGCAGGAGTGGATGATCCCCCTGAGCGAATTCAGCTCGGCCGGCGTCAAGACGACGGCGGTCAAATCGCTCACGATCGGCGTCGGCGACAAGGCCGCCCCGACCGTCGGCGGGACGGGCATCGTGTACATTGACGACGTCGGCGTCGGCCGCCCGGCCCAATAATTCGAGAGGCTTTTCATCGACGCAGCACCCGCAGGGCCCGTCTCCCCAAAGGAACGGGCCCTGTTTCTTTCGCGCCAGGCATGCTCGACCGCTCGGAGAGGACTTCAGAAACCAGGGGGCAGGTGAGTTCACGCAGGCAGTGGACAATCAGAATAGACCGGAGCCCCGGACGCTGCCAACAACATTGCGGCATCGTCCAGGGCTCCGACGTCTCTTCAAATCGAAAATCAAAAATCGGAAATCGTCAATTCCGGATCACGCTTCTTCGACCACCTTGAAGCCCAGCGCGTCGGCCAAGGCGAAGACGGGCTGCTTCACGTCGCCGTAGACGGTGACACGGTGCCAGCCCCACTGGTCCCACTGGGTGAAGAGCTTCTCGATGTCGCCGACCGGCTCGGCGGCGATCTTGGTCCGGCAGGCCCGGTCGTCCGGGTCGTTGGCGACAGTCTTGCCCTGATGGAAGAGGATCTCCTTGCGGCCCTGATCGATTTCGAGCGTCGTGGTCATATAGCCCACCGGCAGGATCGAGCGGACCGAGGCCCCCTGGCGATCCTCGGAGTGCGTCATGATCGTGAAGGGGTTGGTCTGCCCCTTCGGCCCGAAAGCCCGGTTCGAAGCGACGCAATGGGCGTAGATGATCTGCCCCTTGGCGGTATCGATCACCGGATCGGAGATGTAGCCGGGGCGGCCCTGGGTCAAAGCGGTGACGGCCAGCATCGCGGACGTCGAGCGGACGTCGCACTCGCAGGCCCCGACAAGCCCTTCGTTGCACAACTCGTGGAAACCGAGACAAGGATAAGCATGAATGTGTCCGCCGTAGAAGCCGCCGAGGCAATTCATCGTGATGGCGTTGGCCTGGTGTTTCTTGAGGACGGCCTTCATGCCCAGATACATCGCGGCGGAGGTGTCGAGCGTGGCCTGATCGACGCCGATCACGGCGGCGGCGTTCTTTCGCCAGCGGTTCGCAACCTCGCGGGACTCGTCCTTGTCCGCGGCCTTCCAGGCCTCGTTGACTTCGGCGAACGCGACCCACTCCAGCGGGATGCCGATGACCGGGTCGGCCGGACCGGCGTTCTGGTCGCGGACCGCGAGGATCCTCGACTCCTTCAGCCGCCGGACGCAATCCTGCGTCGACAGGAATTTCACAGAGTCGGGCGTGCAGGCCAGGTTGCCGGCCTTCGGCATGCGGCTCGCTCGCACCTTGGCCGTCGCCGCGACGAACTCCGCAGTCGTGCTGCCCTTGCGGACGAGGTCGAAGCATTTTACCGCCTCCACCAGGTCCTCGAACCGCGACGACGCCACGAACCCGACGTTCGCCGTCTGGCTGCGAAGGAAGCCCGCCGTGTAAACGAGGAATCCCCCGCTGCCGGCGTACTGGAAATCCACGTACAGCACCGGCTTGCCCGACTTGGCGACCGTCTGCACGACCTGGTTCCAACAGTTCAGTTGCATTACGATGTAGGCGTCGATACGGCCTGATGCGTCGTCGTCGAGAATCTTCTGGGCCTGCTCGGGACCGGTCGCCATGGAGGAGACGAACTCGAACTGCGGGCACTCTCTGGCCAGACCTGCGTTGGTCCGCTCCATGACCGGTTTGAAATCGAACCCGACGTTCGGCCAGTCCGGCCCCGGCTGCACCGGCGCGTGCAACGCGTAGACGATCCGAATCCGCATCTTCTGGTTGCCCGCTGCAG
>CALMMH010000458.1 GCA_937868145.1 uncultured Phycisphaerales bacterium | reverse complement strand
ACGCCTACGCCGACGACGGCGGCTGCGATGAGGGACCGGGCTACTGGGGCCGGGCGGGGGCGTCTCTGTTCGATTGTCTCGAGCTCCTCGACAGCGCCACCGGCGGCGAGGTCAACGTCTACGATCGGCCGTTGATTCGGGAGATCGGCCGGTACATCTGTCGCGTCCACATCGCGGACGATTCCTTCGTGAACTTCGCAGACGCCTCTGCCAAAGCCTATCCGCCGGCAGGACTTGTATATCGCTACGGCAAACGGATCGGCGATGAGCGGCTCGCGGCGTTCGGGGCCTTTCTCAAGAGCCGTCGCCGGGAAGGGTTTGCCGGCGAGCAGACCTACACTGTCGGGCGGTATCTGCCGGAGATTTTCCACACAGCGGAGTTGAAAGCCGCCCGAGCGAAGGCGCCGCTGCCTCGGGACGTCTGGCTCGACGGGATTCAGGTAATGACGGCCCGTTGTGCGGAGGGGACTTCGGACGGTTTCTTCGTCGCGGCCAAGGGCGGGCACAACGCCGAGAGCCACAACCACAACGACGTGGGGAACTTCATCGTCTACGTGGACGGCCGGCCCGTTCTGATCGACATCGGCGTCGAGACCTACAGCCGCAAGACGTTCAGCTCGCAGCGGTACGAGATCTGGACGATGCAGTCCGCCTGGCACAATCTGCCGACGATCGACCGGGTGGTGCAAAGCCCCGGCCGGCAGTTTGCTGCAAAAGGCGTGCAGTATGAGGCGGACGACGACCACGCCCAACTGACGCTCGACATCGCGGGCGCCTATCCGCAAGAGGCGGGCCTGAGGTCGTGGGTTCGCACGATTCGGCTCGACCGCGGCCGGGATGTCGCGATCACGGAGGACTATGCCCTGGCCAAGCCGGCGGGACGGATCCAGTTGAGTCTGGTGACGCCGTGCAAAGTGACCCAGTTGCAGGCCGGGCGACTGCTCCTCGAATCGTTGGATTCCGACGGGTCTCCGATCCCTGTGCAAGTGCTCTACGATGCGAACAAACTGAATCCGACGGTGGAGACAGTTCGCGTCGAGGACGCCAGTCTCCGTTCGGTCTGGCCCGAACAACTCACCCGCATTCTCCTGATTGCCGAGAAGCCTGCAGTGCAGGATGCCTGGACGATGCGAATCGAGCGAGTCCAAAACTGACAAACGTGAGGTGACGTGTAGCTCATATGCAGCCATTTACGCTCTTGATCAAACCCTCCGGTTCCGACTGCAACGTCGATTGCGCCTATTGCTTTTACAGGTCCCGCGCCGCCGAGATCGGCTCGGGCCGCCAGCGAATGAGCGACGAGGTGCTCGAACGGCTGGTGAAGGACTACCTCGGTCTGCGGTTTCAGATGTCCGGCTTCGCCTGGCAGGGGGGCGAGCCGACGTTGATGGGCCTGGACTTCTTCAAGCGGGCGGTCGAGTTGCAGAAGCGTTACGGCGTCGCCGGCCAGGAGGTCGGCAACTCGCTCCAGACCAATGCGATTCTGCTGAACGACGCCGACTGGTGCCGATTCCTCAAAGAGCACAAGTTCCTTGTGGGCGTCAGCATCGACGGGCCCAAGGACCTCCACGACCGGTTCCGGCTCGACCTCGGAGGCCACGGCACGTGGGACCGGGTCATGGCCGCGATCGGCCGGATGAAGGAATTCCGTGTCGAGTACAACACGCTGACCCTCGTCAACCGCCTCACGGCCGACCATCCCGACGAGATCTTCGATTTTCTGATCGGCCTCGGCGTCCGATACCTGCAATTCATCCCGTGTGTGGAAGTGAACCCGCAGGATGGGGGCATTGCCGAATTCTCCGTGACGCCGAAGCAGTACGGCGATTTCCTGTGCCGCATGTTCGATCGGTGGATGGCGTTCGGTCCCGACAAGCTCAGCATCCGCGATTTTGACGCCATCCTGTCCTTCTACATCGTCGGGCGAGCCACGATCTGCACCTTCGACCGGCAGTGCAGCCAGTACATCGTCATCGAGCACCAGGGCGACGTCTTTCCCTGCGACTTCTTCGTCGAGCCCAAGTGGCGGCTGGGCAACATCCTGGAGACGCCGATCGAGCAACTCGCGGCCTGTGCCCGCAAGAAGGCCTTCGCCCGGTGCAAGAGCGAGTTGGCGAACAAATGCCTTGTCTGCCGGCATTTGGCGGTCTGTCGGGGCGGCTGCATAAAAGATCGCGTCCCCAACGGCCCGGACAATCTCGCCGCCACAAGCTATTTTTGCGAGAGCTACCGCCAATTCTTCGAATACGCCATGCCTCGCCTGCTCCAGGTGGCCGCACAAATCCGCGTCGGGACTCTTGCCAGACCGACGGAATTGACCTAACATAGGCCCACATATGCGATGGCGGGTGTTTGATCGTTGATTGGACGGGACAGTCCCCGTTTGCCAAACCACAGATCGGCGTCCATTCCGGTCGCCGAGTTGGAAAGGAGCAGGAGCATGACGCAAGTTGATCGCAGAGCATTCATCGCCGGTTCAGTGGGGGCCTTGGCCGGGATTTCCGCGACCGGTGGCGTCGCGGAAGGCGCGACGTCCAAATCGAAGGCCCATCACAGCAATCGCATCGCGGTCGCGACGTATTCGTTTTGGCGGTTCAAGGACGGGCTCAAGATGCCCATCGAGCAGTGCATCGACGAGGCCGCCCGCATGGGTTTTGACGCCGTGGACATTCTGCTCCGCCAGATCGAAGGCGAAGAGAACGTGGACCCCGCCTACTTGCAGAAGCTCAAACGCCACGCCCTGATCAACGGCCTG
>CALMMH010000457.1 GCA_937868145.1 uncultured Phycisphaerales bacterium | reverse complement strand
TCTCGGCCGGCAACACCGGGGCCTGTGTGGCGGCATTCCAGATGCGGATGCGCACTCTGCCCGGCGTGAACCGGCCTGGCATCGCCGTGGTCTTTCCGAGCCCCAGCGGGCCGGTCACCATCTGCGATGTCGGCGCCAATATCTCCTGCAAGCCTCTCAACCTGTATCAGTACGGGCTGATGGCGAGCATCTATTCCCGCAGCTTCCTCGGGATTCAGACCCCCCGCATCGGCATGATGAGCATCGGGGAAGAGGATGCCAAGGGCAATGAAGTCGTGAAGAAGGCCGCGGATATGCTGCGCAACGACCCGCGGTTGACCTTTATTGGAAACATCGAGGGTAGAGACATCTTCCGAGGGGTCTGCGATGTGGTGGTCTGCGAGGGGTTCGTCGGCAACGTCGTCCTCAAGCTGACCGAAGGGGCGGTGGACAGCCTGTTCCGCGCGATCAAGCAGGAACTGATGCAGGAGCAGCCGCAGTTGGCGTTGATGTTCAAGCCCGTCATCATGCGAGTGTATCAGAAGCACGACTATAACGAGTACGGCGGGGCTCCCCTGCTGGGCATCGACGGCACGGCTCTGAT
Source organism: uncultured Phycisphaerales bacterium (assembly GCA_937868145.1). Taxonomy (GTDB): domain Bacteria; phylum Planctomycetota; class Phycisphaerae; order Sedimentisphaerales; family Anaerobacaceae; genus PLanc-01. Next base: position 1,889 of record CALMMH010000457.1, on the reverse strand, counting down.
CTGCCATGGCGCCAGCAAAGCCCGCACGATCCGCAACGCCGTGCGAACCGCCAAGACCTGCCACACGCAGAAGATCAACGAGCGAATCATGGAGAGTCTCTCGGAAGCTGGCGTAAGGACAACGGATGCAGAGCAAGACTGAGGATCGCGTCCCGGCGAACCGTGCCGTCATTACCGGGTGCGGCTCCTTCGTTCCCGCCAAGACATTGACCAACGACGACCTTTCGCGGATGGTCGAGACGTCGGACGAATGGATCGTCACGCGAACCGGGATCAAGGCCCGCCACGTGACGACGGATGGCGAAACGACGGCCCACTTGGCGGCTGAAGCGGCCAAGCGGGCTCTCGAATACGCCCAATACAACGCCGAGGATGTGGAATTGATCGTGGTCGCCACGATCACGCCGGAGATGGTCTTTCCCTCCACCGCCTGCTTCGTGCAACAGGCGATCGGAGCCAAGAAGGCCTGGGCGTACGACGTGGCGGCCGCGTGCAGCGGGTTCGTATACTCGTTGCACATGGTCCAGCAGATGATGGAGAACGGTCGGCTCAACAGCGCCCTGGTCATCGGCGCCGAAACGCTCACCAAGATCACCAATTGGAAAGATCGCACCAGCTGCATTCTGTTCGGCGACGGCGCCGGCGCGGTCCTGCTCCAGCGAAAACAGGACGCCGGACGCGGAATCATCTACAGTACGCTGGGAGCCGACGGGGCCTACTGGGAATCCTTGTGCTGCCGAGCGCACGGCTCCCGCCATCCGGCCCGAAAGCCCTTGGACGACCCGGATTTGATCTTCATGCAGATCAAAGGCCGGGAAGTCTACCAGCAGGCGGTTCGGCGGATCGTCGAAGCGGTCACCGACTGCCTGACCCACTGCAACATGACCCTGGACGACATCGACATGTTCATCTCGCACCAGATGAACGCCCGGATCATTGAATCGGCCGCCAAACGTCTGAATCTGCCCGACAGCAAGGTGTTCGTCAACATCCAGAACTACGGCAACACCTCCGCGGCCTCGGTGCCTATCGCCTTTGACGAGTGCATGAGGCAGGGCAAAGTGAAAAAAGGCGACATCATCGTCTTCGTGGCATTCGGCGCCGGAGTCACCTGGGGCGCCAATGTGATCGAGCTCTGACGCATCGTCGCCGAACAATGGAGTGCCATCCGCCTCCCACGGATGTAAAATCGAATCTGCAAGGATAGGACCGATGAAAACCGTCTTCTTATTCCCCGGACAGGGCGCCCAGACCGTGGGCATGGGGGCCGATATCGCCCAGGCGTACCCTGTTGCGGCCGCCCTGTTCGAGAAAGCCAACGATATTCTCGGGTTCGACCTGAGGAAGATTTGTTTTGAGGGCCCCGCCGAGCAATTGAACACCACGACGATGTCGCAGCCTGCGATCTTCGTCACCTCGGCCGCCCTGCTGGAGATCCTTCGAACGAGCCCCTCGACCGCCGGTCTGCGACCGGACGTCACGGCGGGCCTGAGCATGGGCGAATACACCGCCCTCTACGCAGCCGGCGCCGTCAGCTTCGAGGACGGCCTGCGGCTGGTCCACAAACGAGGCCAGGCCATGCAGGCCGCCGCCGACAGCACCGAGGGCACGATGGTGAGCCTGATCGGTCCGCACCATTCTTTAGAGAATCCAGAAGCGCCGCCGCAAAATCTCTGGCAATCTTCTTAACTCTTTCCCCGGTTTTGGGATTCAGAAAAATATGACTGATTTTAAATTTCTCGGCCACAATTCCGAGAGAATCCTTGAATGTATCATAAAATTCCTCAACCTCTTTACGCGACGCCTCAAGTTTCTCGAATTTTTTCTGCTTGAGCATTTCCGCCATTAAATTCTTCTTGGTATCGTCCTGTAAAGTCCTTTTCAATTTT
>CALMMH010000456.1 GCA_937868145.1 uncultured Phycisphaerales bacterium | reverse complement strand
CTGCGACGGGGTGGATCTCGTTGTGCGTCCGTCCGGACGAGGCTGAATGGTCGCGAGCAAGACTCAGCAAGAGCTGTTCACATCACGCAAGAAACGACGCAGATCTCGCCTGTGTCTGTATCTCCGCACCCCTCGAAGGCCGCCGGACCGCATTCCGTCGAGGTCGATCAGCACCAGTGCGTCGTCATGATACAGGATGTTGGTGTGCTTGAGATCGCCGTGGGTGATGCCGAGATTCGCCATCCGGTCCAATACGCCCACCACGGCGTCAATCAACCGCTGCTTTCGGTCGCTGGACACGTTCCCGTCCCGCAGGATTTCGTAGAGCCCCCGGCCAGGGACGAACTCGGCGATGAAGTAGGAACAGTGCAGGAACGGACCTCGGTATTCGTCGATGTACGCCAGCGGTTTGGGCGTGGGGATTCCCAGAAGGAACAGGCGGTTGGCGTTGATCCAGCTTCGCTTCGCCCGCGACCCTTTGATGGTGTGGCGGAGCGAATGCAGCAGGCCCTTATGATTGTAACGCTTGACCACCACGTCGATACCGCCCAGTTTCACGCGTGATACGAAGGAGGTTCTGCCATCTTTGAGGATCTGGCCGCGGGTCATGGCCTCGTCGAGCCCGGCGGTGATTTCGTCAAGATTCACCGCCTCCGAGAGTCTTCGGTCGGCCAGACCCCGCCAGCGGCCGTGCCGGATGGTCTGATGCCGGCGATTCGTGCGCAGGAATTTGCGGAGCCCTCGCTCGATGGCCTGGCTTCGACGCCGGCGGTGCTGCGATCGAAGCCGCTCGACGTCCTGGGGGCCTATCGTCCACGCTCTCGCGTCGGCGTATGCCTGGAACACGGATTCGATCGCCGAGGCAGCGTCCTCCGGGAGCATGCCCGTCAGTTGGGCTACCTGGCGGATCGATCGCCGCCGGCCGACCGGATCCCGGCAAAAGCGCATCATGGCCGGATCGAGGGCGAAGACCTCCTCCCCGCGGACCATGAAGTTGCCAAGATGCATATCCCGCTGGATGACGCCTTGGTCATGTTGGCGGGCCAGTTGCCGGGCAATCAGAGACAGTACTTGGGTTTTCCGCTCGATGGTGCCGGCCGTCTGCCACAATTCCCGGGCTGTTGCAGCCTCGTCGATCCACTCGGTTACGACCGCCCAACCGTCGGGACTACGACCGAAGAACAGGAGCTTGGGTGCGCTGACGTGTCGAGCCTCCAACTGCTTGAGACCCCGCCACTCTCGCAGGGCGTGATACCTCGCCTTGCCGAACTTCGTGAAAACCTTCACCACGATCCGCCGGCCCCCCCAGGTGGCATCGTAGACCATGCGGGTCCTGCCCAGGGCCCGCATCACGTCGCGGCAGACGACTTCCGCACACTCGCCCGCCTGCGAGGCCATTCTGATCGTCAACGTGAAAGGGGGGGTGTCCATGGCGCTGCC
>CALMMH010000455.1 GCA_937868145.1 uncultured Phycisphaerales bacterium | reverse complement strand
AATGCATGTTGCAGAGCGGAAAACCCATAGCTTAGCGAGCTATCGGTCCGATTTCAAGCCCGAAAAAATGCTCGAACATATTTTTCGTGAAATCCACGCGCCAGGGGGTATCCTTCTGGGATGAATCGTGGTGGCAGGGCCGACCGGCCCTGTCGGCTCTGCGAATGCAGGGGACTGGATTTCTGAAAGATGGCAAAACACATTTTCCCCCTCAAAAAAGTAGGCCGAACAGCCATTTTTCAGAAATTCAGTCGATGACCGAACATAGTATCACAGCCATTTTGTGGAGGTTCAAGCGTAGTTGGAGAAGCTTCGTGAGACTCTAAGAGTTCGGAAAGAACGCGCCATCCTCGTAGCGGCGGTTCTGCCGAGTTCGGGCGTATACGACAATCTGGCCGAGTTGACGGCGCTGGCCGAAAGCGCCGGCGCGATCGTCGTCGATCGGTTCAAGCAGAAGATTCGTACGATCAATCCTTCCACTTATATCGGCAAGGGCAAGGCCGAGCAGCTTGCCCGGCGAGTCAAGAAGTTCGAGGCCAATGTCATCATTTTTGATAATGACCTCTCGCCGGGCCAAATCCGCGAGCTGGAGACCGCCGCGCAGACCAAGGTGGTGGACCGCAGCGAGTTGATTCTCGACATTTTCGCCACGCGGGCGCAGACCAGGCAGGCCAAGTTGCAAGTGGAGTTGGCCCAGCTCCAGTACACCTATCCCCGGCTGACCCGCATGTGGTCGCACTTGGACACCGTGACGGGAGCAGCCGGTGGAAGCACCGCCGGAGCCGTCGGCGCCATCGGCGTGCGCGGTCCGGGCGAGCAGCAGTTGGAAATCGACCGCCGAATCGTGAGTAAACGGATCACCGAACTCAAACGGGAGTTGGAAGAGCTCGATGACCGCAAACTCCGCGAGATCAAAGGCCGCAAGGACTTCTTCCAGGTCTGCATCGTCGGCTACACCAACGCAGGCAAGAGCACGCTCCTGAACGCGCTGACCGACGCCGGGACGTTCGTCGAGGACCGGCTCTTCGCCACCCTGGACACCAAGACCCGCAAGTGGACGCCGTCTCGCGGGGCCGAGATGCTCCTGAGCGATACGGTCGGCTTCGTGCGGGACCTGCCGCACCAGCTCGTCGCCTCGTTCAAGGCCACGCTCGAAGAGGCGGTGTTCGCCGATCTGTTGGTGCACGTGATCGACGTGTCGAATCCCGAGGTGTTGGCCCAGATCGAATCGGTCGACGCGGTTCTGGCCGAGATCGGCTGCAGCGAGAAGCCCATGCTGATGGCGTTCAACAAATCCGACGCCATCACCAATATGAGCCCGCTGGAGACGCTCGAGACGATGTACCCCGATGCGGTTACGATCTCCGCCAAGACCGGCCTGGGCCTGGACGAACTGGCCCGCAAGGTCGTCGAGCACTACAAAGGCCGCGAAATCGTCCTGCGGGTCACGACGCCGCACTCCAACGGCAAGGTGCAGAGCTTCCTTCGCACCTACGGCCAGATCCTCAGCGAGCAGTACGACGACGGCGTCGCGATCCTCGAAGTGCGGATGGGCAAGAACCAATTGCCCGAGCTCGAACGCCTCCGCCCGGAGAAGCTGGAGGTAGTCCAAGGCTGATCGGGAGCGGTGTGCTGAGCGGATAGAAATACAGAGAGGGAGAACAACATGAGACGCAAGGCGTTTGGTTTGTGGCGGATTCTGATCGCGCTGTTTGTCGTACTGGTACTCATTCTGTTCGCTATTCCCGTGATTACCACCGGCACGCGTATCCGTCCCATCGACGTAAGACAGCAAGCTCAACTGCATTCCATGGATGCGGCACTTGAACTCTTCAATGCTGAGTCCGCTTCATTCCCTCCTTCCGATGCCAACGATCCAACCGGCAAGGCCTACTGTGGGGCGATGAAGCTTGCAGAGGCATTGATGGGTCGGGACTTGATGGGTTTTCACACCCAGTCGGTCTTCCGTTGCGATGGGCTGGATTCCACGGGGACCGTTGATCTGTACCCTGACGTTATGAAACTGGATCCCGCTCTTCGTGCCGAGAATCTCAAAGCCAGAAGAGGCCCATTCCTCCAAGTAGAAAACGCGAAGGCGTTCAAACTCGCCGATGTCTATGGCAAGGGCCATACGGGCCCATTTCCCGAAGACGCTGATGTCCTATGCGACACCTTTAAGAAGAAACGTCCCAGTGGCGAGGAGACCGGCATGCCCATCCTGTACTACCGTGCGAACCGATTGAACAGGGCGCATCGGGCGGGCGATCCAAACAACGTCTACGACTATCGAGATAATCTCGCACTAGTTTCGCTGGGCGTCCCCGATGATCCCAACAAGGTCCATCCACTGATCGACCCGAAGCGGTTCTATCTCAACACGCAGGACGTCCGCGTTAAGTCGTCGCCCCAGCCGTACCGAGCGGATTCCTTCATTCTGATCAGCGCCGGGTGGGACGGTCTCTACGGCACCGCCGACGACATCTGCAACTTTGAATGGAAGTATCGCGAGGAATGACTTGCGGAGCGAAGCATCCCGTATGCAGCGCAAGCTATGGCACTGAATCTGGGGGAGGGGGACTGCAACACAAGAGAGATCTCTCCGACGGTCAGTCGCGGTTGACTTGGCGGCTCCCAGCGGTTCTAATGCGCCGGTGCGGAGGCCTGCCGTAAGGCTCCGCAGTCAGGTGAGATCAGGATCATCGAGGTATTCATGCAGTCCAGCGGCTATCGGAACGTCGCAATCATCGGCGATGGCGGAATGGGAACCGTTCTGTCGATTCTGCTTTGTGAGAAAGAGATTCCCACGCGGATGTGGGGCTACGACGCGGGGCAGTTGGCCGAGATCGAGAATCGCCGCGAGAACAAGCGGTTCCTCCCGGGGTATGGGTTGCCGAAGTCGCTGGTTTTTGAGCCTCGGGACGACCGGGCGATGGCGGACGCCGAGCTGATCGTCTCGGCGGTTCCCTGCCAGTACATGCGGACGATCTGGGGCCGGCTGGCCAAGCACGTCCCGGCCGGCGTGCCGATCGTGTCGGTTGCCAAGGGAGTCGAAATCGGCACGCTGCTTCGTCCCAGCCAGATTCTGTGCGAGGTCCTCGGCAAGAATATCCCGCTGGCGGCTTTGAGCGGGCCGACCATCGCAGACGAGCTGGCCCGCAAGTTGCCCGCAACGGCTTGCGCCGCGGCCGAGGACGAGGCCCTGGCCCGGCGGATCCAGTCCACGTTCACCTGCTCGTGGCTGCGCGTTTACACGAATACGGACCTGATCGGCGTGGAGTTGGCCGGAGCGATGAAAAACGTGATCGCGATCGCCGCCGGCATCATCGACGGGGTTGGCGCAGGCGACAACGCCAAGGCGGCCCTTTTGGCGAGGGGCCTGGCGGAGATCACCCGGTTGGGTCTGGCCCTGGGCGCCAGGGAATCCACCTTCGCCGGCCTGACCGGATTGGGGGACCTGGTGACCACGTGCATCTCCCCGACCGGCCGCAACCGCTCCTTCGGCGAACGGATCGGCAAGGGGCTGACGCCGCAGCAGGCCCAGCAGGCGACCGCCTCCGTGGTCGAAGGCGTCTCGACCTGCAAGTCCGTCGTGGACCTGGCCGCCCGGGAGGGCGTCGAGATGCCGATCACCCAGGCGGTCTACGAGGTGCTCTTCCAGAACAAGCCCGTGCGAACAGCCATCGAGGATCTGATGAGCCGGCGGCCCAAGCCGGAGTGGAACGCCGCCGGGGCGCAGGCGTCCGCGAAGGTCCCATAGCCTGCCGGCGTCTTGGGACTGCTCCCGTTGTTTTCGTTGGATGCGAGTTCCTGCGCCGGGATCGATTCACGGAATGCCCTGTTTTTCCTGGGACATCGTATCGGACGTAGAGCCGCGAGAGTTCCCCTGATATCCGCTCTCGTGTCACGCCGGTTTGGTTATCGGTCGCAGTTTGGGCCGGCCGAGACGACTCCTTCATCTCTCTTCTATCCTTTTTGCCGCTTTTGGTTCGTGGCCGTTCCATTTCATATACTTTAAACGTTGCCGGCCGGACTGTCGAAGCATAGGACGCGGTCGGTCCCAAGGAGACTCGGCCTCATCGGGCCGTGGAGTACGAAAGGGGGTCCGAACGGATAATGTGAGAGGGTCATAACGTGTCATCGCTTCGATGAAAGAAGCAGGCTCACATTTCTTCTAAGGTTGAAGTGGTATGTTTGGATTTGGAAAAAAACAGTCCTATCTCATCGGGGTCGATTTGGGCAACGACTGCGTGAAGCTGGCCCAGCTGGCCAGCGGCACGGAGCAGACGCACCTGATCGCCGGTCAATGCATCAATCGTCCCGCGGACGTCACCGCAGGAACCGCCCGCTGGCAACGGTGGGCCATCGATGTGATGCGGGAGTCCACCGGCAACGGGCAGTTCAAGAGCAAGGACGTCGTGGCGGCCCTGCCGGCCAGCGACATCTTCATCGATCACCTGCGCTGGCCCAAGAAGTTCGACGGGAAGATCGAAGATGCGATCTTTGCGAAGATCAAGCAGAAGCTGCCCTTCGAGCCGATTCAAAAGAACACGCTGATCAAGTACGTCCCGGCCGAGCAGGACAATGTGATCGTGCTGGCGGTCGAGCGGACCGTGATCGATCGGCACCTGGCGATCTACGAGAGAGCCGGGCTGTCGATCAAGTCGATCGGCGTCTGGCCGCTGGCGCTGGCGAACTGCTATGCCCGCTTCTTTGGCCGCCGCAACACCGACCTGGAGTCCATCGTCCTGCTGCTCGATATTCAGCCGGACTGCACCCATGTCGTGATCAGCCGGCACAAGAATCCCCTGTTCGCCTGCTACGTGCCCATTGGTTCCAAGCTGCTCAAGGATGAGTCCGCCGTGGGGCGGCTCGTCATGGAACTGACGGCGTGCCGGCGGGAATTCCTGTCCCTGTACAAGAACGTCCAGATTGAACGGCTGATCTTCCTCTCCGGGCTGGCGGTGGAAGCCGACGTCTATCGCACGATCGCCAAGCAGCTCGAGGTTCAGGCCCAGATGGGCGACTGCATGGCGGCGGTCGAGATTCAGGACCCGGACCGCTTCGGACTGGAACGACGCAATGGCACGGTGAACTGGGCTCTGGCCTTCGGGCTGAGCCTCAGCCAGAATTGATGACGGACGAATGATTGCTGATGATTGGTTCCGCCGGATCTGTCGCCCCAATCATCGATGGAGACACACGCGATGTCGAACATAAACTTTGTGCCGGACGATTATGTCCAAAGCAACGAATCTCGCCGGGCCAACCTGATGTGCCTGATCCTGTTCTCGGTGGTGATGGCCGCGCTGGGGGGCTCGTTTGTGACGATCAAGATCCGCCAGCGGGCCTGCGGCGCCCAGGAATCGATCGTGAACGCCCGAATGACGAAAATGGAAGAGTCGATCAAGCAGTTCGAGGATCTCCAGAGCCGGCGCCAGGAAATGATGCGGACGGCCCTGACGACGGCCGAACTGCTCGAACCGATTCCGCGAAGCGTGCTTCTGGCCTCGTTGACGAATACGTTGCCCCCGGGGGTGTCGCTGATCAAGCTGGGCCTCATGCAAAAGCAGGACAAGTCCAGGGGGCAATCGGCCGGCGCGCCCAAGCCCAAGTACCAGACGGCCCAGAACAAGTCCGCCGCGGCCTCGGAGGCCAAGACTTCGGAGGAAGAGGCGGTCGAGATCCACATGGACATCGAGGGAATCGCTCCGAGCGACCTGCAGGTTGCCGCGTACATCGAGCACCTGAGCCGATCCATTCTGGTCGAAGACGTGGATCTGGTGGAGTCCAAGGAAAAGAAGATCGAAGACACGGCCTTCCGCCAGTTCAAGCTGACGGCCATGTTGAACAAGAGCATTCATCTGACCAAGGAAGACATCGACGAAATCCGGCTCAAGGCGGAGCACACGATGCACCAGTTTTAGCGGGTCTCCGGACGTGACGCACCGAACCGGGGACCTTAGTGTGTGGGAGCAGATATCATGACGAGCGGTCTGAGACAGGCAATCTTCTTCATCCTGCTGGTCGGCGTGGCTGCCGCAGGCTACCAATACATGATCAAACCGGCCAACCAGAATCTGGCCGAGGCGAAACGCCGCGTGGAAGGCAAACGCGCCAAGCTCGCGGATTTCGAGGCGGCCACCGCCCAGGCGGAGGACTTCAACAAGCAGGTCGAGCAGCTCCAGGAGGCCGTGCGGTTCTTCGAGAGCAAGCTGCCTCCGACCAGCGAAGTGCACAAGGTTCTCGAACAGGTCACCGTGATCGCCCAGAAGCAGGGGCTCAGGCCCAAGACGATCAAGACGCTGCAACAAAAGGACAACAACGGCTACGTCGAGCAACCGATGACGATGAAGCTCGTCGGCGATTTCACCTCCTTCTACTCGTTCCTGCTGGAGCTGGAGAAGCTGCCCCGCATCATGAAGCTGCGGGAACTCAAGCTCGACAAGCAGACCGACGGAGACGGCGAAATCGGGGCGGAGTTCATCCTGAGCATCTTCTTTCAGAACAAGACTGCCTAACTGGTATAAAGCTGATGGGCATGGAACGGAACCGCTCCGGCCCGTCGCTCGTTGATGGAGTTGACTTATGATGTCTTTCATGCGTGAAACGGGTGCCGGAAATCCAGCCGATCATTCCGCCGCAGCGACGGAGCCTCAAGGCGCTCTGCCCGCGAGCGCTCCGGAGGCTCAGGAGTACCTGACGGTCGCGGCCAGCAGCAAGACCGTGCGCCGGAGCACCATCACGGTCGCCATCCTGGTGGCGATCGGCCTTGTCTGCCTGTTGTTCATGATTCGCAAGAGCCAGCCTCAGGCGGCGGTGGCCAAACAGGCGGCCAACGACGAGACGAAGATCGAGGCCGCCATCAGCCGCATCACCGGAGTACGATCGGAGATGACCGACCGGATGGAGGCGATTCTCCAGAAGTTCTACGAGTTCTCCGACGTCTTCCAAGTGAAGGTGAACGAACTCGTGAAGAACCCCTTCGAAGTGGAGGGGGGGATGATGCAGGGGCTCAAGGGGCAGACGGTCGTCTCCGAGGATCCGCAGGTGCAGGCCGAGATGATCCGCCGGCAGAAGATGCAGGAAAAGGCCGGCACGCTGCGGCTGTTGAGCATCATGCGGTCGGACTACGGCCACTCCTGCATGATCAACGATCAGATCCTTCAGCAGGGCCAGACCATCGAGGGGTTCACGATCGTCCAGATCGGCGGCAATGCCGTCGAGCTGGTCTGGTCGCCCGGGGACGCCTCGGG
>CALMMH010000454.1 GCA_937868145.1 uncultured Phycisphaerales bacterium | reverse complement strand
TGAGGCCAATGGTTCGAGGTCCGAAACACGCTTGAAGTTCTCGATGGCAAGCGCCTCCACGGGCGGCAATTCCGCCACCCAATTCAGATCGGGGATTTTGGTGCCCCCTTGGATGATCAGGCGGCGCAGGCGACGCAATCTTCGCAGAGGGGTGAGATCGATGGCAGTGAGCCGGTCGATGAAAAGCATCTCCACTGCAGGAAGTTCACTCACCTCCTCCAGGAATTCCTGATCCACGGAGTACAACCACAGTCGACGCAAGCTCCGGAAACGATGAATACCACGATGCGACTTCCGCTCACGACGAAATCGCAGTTCCTCGGCGTTTTCCGGCAGGCCGGAAAGCGACGTCTGGCATGGAGGCAATAGGTCCCAATCGAATCCGGTCCCGGCATCAATGCGGTCCTGTTGAACAAGTCTCTTCGGGATTTCGTCAGGTTCAGTCTCCATCAGTTGTTCTTCCCTCACGTCCTCTCGATCACCCTACATTTGGACCGGATGAATTCGGGGTCCAGATCCACGCCGCATTCCCACCCGACCGCGTCGAATGCGATCCGAACCCGCTTGAACTGGTCGAAATCCTTGATCTGCTTGAACACACCGAAGTCCAGGTAAGGAGTCATGTCGAGAACGCCCTTGACGCCATCTTCAAAGACCACGGTGACTGAGAAATCGTCATTTGGCTGAACGCTCACAACTGCCTGGTACATTCTCGGGCACTCCTATTTATCAGTGTACCTTGCGGCACCAAAGCATCGCAAGTCATATTACGGAGCAGGGTTGATGACGCGGTCGCGTTGCCACTGGACGAGCAGGCCGTCTTCGGGGTCTTCACGTTGGCCGGTCCGATAGAACGTGTTCTTCTCCAGAACCCGCTGCGAGACGGGATTGTGGACGGAGGTTTCGGCGAGAATCGCATCCACGCCGCCGTGGGCGAAAGCTTCCTCGACCATGCGGGCCACGCCCGCGGAGGCATAGCCTCTGCCTGCATAGGCCTCGACCACGCCATAGCCGATTTCCACCTTGTGCTGAACAGGCATCCCCTTGAAACAGCCCGAGCCCACAATCAACTCCAGGGAAACGTCGCAAAACAGGCGAGGCGAGCACCAGAACCAGTCGTTCCCGGCGTGATGTCTGTCCATCGCGCACTTCGCGACGACCTCGGGAACCAGATCGCTGGCGGCACAAGAATATCCTCGACATTCGGCCAAGACACCGCCGGCGAGAATGGCCTGCGCCTCCGCCGGCGTCAGTTGAATCAACTCGATGTCCTGATGTCCCATTTTGCCCTGCCTCGATAACACAATCACAACCCGCCGAGCAGATGATGCTGCGCGAACAAAATCGTGGCGTAGAACTGGAAGTCGGCATTCTCCTTCTTGCGGAAGCCGTGGCCTTCATCCTTGGCCATCAGATACCAGACGGGCGTGCCATTCTTGGCGACCCGCTCGACCATCTGTTCGGCCTCCGACAGCGGGACACGCGGGTCGTTGCCGCCCTGGACGACGAACAAAGGCTTGCCGATCTTCTCGGCGTTGTTCAAGGGAGCGATTCGCTCGAAGAACTCCTGCATGACGGGGTCGCGTTCGTCGCCGTACTCAACCCGACGCAGGTCCCGACGATAGCTCTCGGTGTTCTTGAGGAACGTATTGAAGTTCGAAATCCCGACGATGTCGATGGCACAGCGGATACGGTCGCTGTAGTGCGTCGCGGTGGCCAGCGTCATGAAGCCGCCGTAGCTGCCGCCCATGACCATGATCCGCGAGGCGTCGAGGTTCGGCTGCTTGCCGATCCAATCGAGCAGAGCGCCGATGTCCTTCACCGAGTCCTCCCGCAGCAGGCCGTTGTCGAGTTTGACGAAACTCTTGCCATAGCCGGTCGAGCCGCGGACGTTGGGCAGGAGCAAGGCGACGCCCTGCTCGTTCAGGAAATAGTTGCTGCGGCCGAGGAAACCCGGCCGGGACTGTCCTTCCGGTCCGCCGTGAATGACGATCATCACGGGACGCTTGCCGGTGAAACGGGCCGGTGGCTCGTAGAGAAATCCCGTGATCTCGCGGCTGTCGAAACTGGGCCAACTCACGAGCTTCGGCTCCGACAGTTCCGTCGCGACCAGCCCGCCCAGCTCGCTTTCCGTCCAGCGAGACATCTCGCCCGTCTCGGTATCGAGCGAATAGACATCCGACGGCGACCGAGCGGAGGAAGTGGTAAAAGCCAGATCCCGGCCTTTCGGATGCCACTTGAGACCGCCGGCGGTGCCCGTCGGGACAGCGTCCACGCGTTGCAGCTTGCGGCCGACGACGTCGAACAGGTACAGCCGGGAGATGCCCGCCTCGTTCGTGCCGAAGGCGATTCGCCGGCCGTCGGGCGACAGGTCCAGCCCCTCGACGTCCCATGGGATCGAATCCACGAGCACGGCAGTCTGCCGGGTCGCGAGGTCCATGTAGCTCAGTCGCTGAAACTCGCTGTCCTTATCCGTGGTCAGGTATAGGCCGGCGCCATCCTTGCTGAACTGGGCGTTGCGATAGGACACGCTCTCCGTGCCGGGCTCGGTGAGCAGGGACTTCTGACCGCTCTGGAGATCCAGCAACCACAGACGGCTCTCGCTGACGGAGAGGTATTCGCCGATCAGCAACTGCCGGTCGTCCGGCGACCAATCCAGGACGGACCAGCCGCCCCCAGTGACCTCCAGCACGAGCCGGTCGGTCTTCGGATCGAGCGGGTCCATGACGTAGATATCGCGGTCGGCCCCGTTGCGGCGGGTCGAGCCGTAGGCGATCTTATCGCCTCGGGTGCTCCACTCGATGCCGCCGTTCTGCGAGCGGCCGCCGTCGGTGAGCAGCGTCACCCGCCCATCCGCCACATCGTAACGGTAGATCTGGCCGAACTCATTGCCGCCCACGTCTTTCGTGAACAGAAAATACCGCCCGGTTCGGGGCTCGTATGTGGCCCCGTTGATCGGCTCGTTGAAGAACGTCAGTTGGGTCCGCGCCCCGCCCGGCTGCCGGACGCGATGGATCTGGGCCGTGTTGGCGAACCGCGTGGAAATCAGCATCGCCCGCTCGGTCGGATGCCAATCCGCGAACGACGCCGAGCGGGACTCCGTGTACCGCCGGACCTCGTCCGCCAGCGAGGCCGGGATCGCAGGCAGGCCCTGGATTACCAGATTCTCCCCCGGCCGAATCTCACCGCCTTGCCCCAACGCGCTCTGCGAAACCCCCGACACAATCATAAGCACCGCCAGATGGAATATCCTTTGCTTGTCCATAGTCCGCCTCACCATGCGATCCGTTGAATGCGCAACACGTCAATCGGCTCTGTTGTAGGGGATTCTCCGCGTTTTGCCAACTGGAAATCGCGGCGGCGTCACCGCCGGATCTGAAAGACGCTGGGCCCGGCGATCTCCGTCTGCACCTTGCGGGTCTTGACATCGACGACGATCGCGTCGACGAGGGTGCCGTTGAGATAACAGGGCCGCAGGTCGTCGCCTTGGATCGTGAGGAGGGATTTGATCTGATCGTAGACCATCCGCGAGCCGATGAAGTGGAGATTGTCGATCTCGCTGTCGTACTCGATGCCCTGGGAAGCGACGAACGAGGCCAGATCCATGCGGTTCGCGGCGATCTGGCGCAGCGTCGCCTCGACGTGGCCGGCGACCACCTGCGTCTGCGGACCGTACTCGCCGTCAACCAGCGGGAAGTAGTCGAGCACGAGCTGCTGCGAGTCGTCCTCGGCGACAATCCGATTCGTCGTCGACCAGTACTTGAGGCTGTCGAAATTGCTCAGACGGACATAACACGGTTCCAGAGTGGCATTGGGATCGTTTTTGTCCCGGATCGTTGTCGCGTTGTGGAGCCAGATGACGCCGGGACCGACCGCCGCCAATTGCCCGAGATCCGCTTCGTACTGCAACTCATATGCATCCAGGGCCCCGTAGCCCAGAGTCTCGGCTCCGGCCCGATGCCACATCCGCACGGCCACGGGCGGAACGCCGCACGGGTCGATCGCGACGGGAGCCTCCGAGCCAGCATCGGCCACGAACTTGCGGAGGTCGACCTTGACGTCGTCCGGTGAATTGGAGTCAACCGCCAGATCGAGCGTGAGGCGAGGGGCCGCCACGCGGTATTCATCGACGCCGTCGAGTTCGACCCGACGCAGAGTGGCGGTGGAGCCGCCCTCCAACACGATTTGTTTGAGCTTCGCCAGGTAACGCACGGCTCCTTTCGCCGCGACGTGCACAGGCATGGGCTTGTCCGTCGGACTCCCGCCAAGACTGTTGGCGTCGACCAGAAACCGCATCGCTACCGGACCGGCCATCGTCGTATCGCTGCTCAGGAAATCGAAGTCGACGCGCTGCGCGACGACCTGCTGGCGACCGGAAGTCGAGACGATCTCCTCGGAAGCGGGCGAAGACGAGTTCTCCGACGCTGGAATCTTCGATGCGTTGACCAGTCCCGGAGCGCCGAGCAGCGTAATGTCGGCCCCGCCGTCGCAGGTGACCACGGTGTCATAGAGTTCGTCCGGAATGGAGCTCATGGCCAGATACGATGACGCCGTCGTGTTCAGGGCGTTGCGGATCGGCGCCGCGGCGGGCTTCGGAGCGTTCGGATCAATGGCCGGTTTGTCCTTGCTGTTCGGGTCGTCGGGACGGGCCCACCGGATGTTGTTGATTGAAAGCACGTCCCTGGCGACCGCCACAATGTTGGGATCGTCCAGCCTGACGTTCCTGCGAAAGACGCACTGATAGACGTCCGCCGGCGCATTCGAATCCGCTAGGGTCGCGGGCGGCTTCTGCGTCTTTGCAGAAACGTCTTGCGGTGCGGAACTCCCACCCTCTTTCTTCTTCGCCAAACCCTTGATTTCGCTGCTCCTGAGACGCAGGCTGTCGAGATCGAAGACGCGGAAGAGTTCCAGCCGGCTGCGGGGCCCGTCGTACAGCAGTTCCATGCCGGTGCCGGTCAAACGCATGGCATGGGACAAAAACCGAACCGCTCCCTGGGACGAGAACAACGACTTCTCCGCCAGAAATCCCACGTCGTCCAGGTGGATGAAACATTCCCAGGAATCGCAGGGATCGGTCGGGACAACGTGAATGACCACGTTTCCGCGGAACTCGGCGTCGGTCGGCATGGCCCGCCCGAAGGTTTCCACGAATTGGACCCAGCCGCGATCGGCCGTCACCCGACAGGTGAAACGCTCGAGGTACATCCACATGTACGGCTTGGTGATTTCCCACCGGTTGCCCTGCTCGTGCAGCAACTCCTCGAAACCGATCCTCCTGTCGATCTGGTTGGTCAACGGATCCCTGTGCAGGAAATCCGTCTTGCGAACGGTTCCGATGCCGACGCCGGGGGAGATCATGCCGACCGACTCGTGCGAGTTGGAGTCGTTGACATCCGTCCGGGAAAGAGCCATCGCCTTGGTCGTGTCGACCACAATCTCCGGCGTGCGGTCGAATCGCAGATACAAAGCGAAAGCACCCGCCAGCACGCTCAGTGCGATCAAGCCGACAACGAGTTTACGCAGGTTCAACCCCATCATGCGCGCCGATTGCGACTACGTCAGATATCGCTCCATGAGGCTCGCCCAGCGGCCGGAGCCCTTGAGGATGTACTCGATCACCTCGCGGACCGCCCCTTCGCCGCCCCGCCGGACGGTCACGTAGCCCGCATACTCCTTGAGCTCATCTACGGCATTGGCCACCGCGACGCCGAGACCGATGTGGCGAACGATCGGCAAGTCCATCAGGTCGTCGCCGACGTAGGCCGCCCGCTCAGGCGAGAGCCCCAGTTCCGCCAGAAGCTGCTGGAGAGCCGGCAGCTTGAGCTTGCAGTCCTGGATCACATACGGGATCTCCAACTCCTGAGCCCGGCGGGTGGTCGCCTGGGAAGCCCGCCCGCTGAGCAGCGCCACCTTGAGCCCGGCCCGCTGCCACATGCGGATGCCGTGCCCATCGAGGATATTGAAACCTTTGCTCTCGCCGCCGTCGCTGTGAATGAACACGCGGCCGTCGGTGAGCACGCCGTCGACATCGAGCACCAACAGCTCGATGGCTTTGAGATCTGGCTTGGCTTTAGGATTCATATCCGCTCATTCTATCACGTCGGCGGCCCAAATGCTCGACCGCAGTCCGCGAGCCTCGCTCTTTTCCTGGCGCAAGACTCTCGCCTGGCTGCGTTTGCCGCTGCCACCCGAAACCGGAACCCTTGGCGGGGGCTATCCGACCACCTTGATGGTTACAATATCCTGCACGTCGATCATGCCGACGGGCCGGTCGTCCGCGTCCACGACGGGCAGTTCATCGATGCGGTACTTGTGGAACAGAGCGGTGGCCTCGGCCGCAAGGGCGTCGGCTCGGATCCGCTTGCAGCCGGCGGTCATGACGTCGCCGGCCTTAAGATCGAAGGCGGTCGCTCCATGCCTGGTTAGAAGTCTTCGCAGATCGGCGTCCGTGATGATCCCGACCAACCGGCCTTCGGCGTCGACGATCATCGCGGCCCCGTGACGTTTCACGTCGTTGGTCTTCTGCAGCAGGTCGCGGATCGAGTCCTCGACGTTCACGATCGGCAGCTTCTCCCCGGGCCGGAACATCATCGACTGATCCACCGTCATCAGCTTGGTGCCGAGCGAGCCGCCCGGATGAAACCGGACGTAGTCCTCGACGCTGAAGTTGCGGGCCTTCATCACGGTCAACGCCAGCGCATCGCCAATGGCCAGCATGCAGGTGGTCGACACGCTCGGCGCCACGCCCAACGGGCAGGCCTCGTTCACCTTGCCCATGCACAAGACAACGTCGCTGTGCCGGCTGAGGGTCGAGTCGCCGTCGCCGGTGATGGCGATCAGCGGGATCTGGAGCTGCTTGACGAGGTTGATCAGGCGGATGATCTCGTCGGTCTCGCCGCCGTAACTGAGCATCACCACGATGTCCTCGCGGCGAAGTCGCCCGAGGTCGCCATGCACCGCCTCGGCGGGGTGCAGAAAATGGCTCGGCGTACCGGTCGAGGCCAGCGTCGCGCTGATCTTTCGGCCGATGATCCCGGCCTTGCCGATTCCGCTGACGATGCACGAGCCGCTACAATGATAGAGCATCTCCGCGGCCCGAACGAACTGGCCGTTGACAATCGGAGTCATGGACGCAATCGCGTCGGCCTCGGCGCAAATCACGCGCCGGGCGTACTCAAGGTCGAATTCCACGGTCTATGGCCTCCCTGCCGGCTACAGCTTCACCTCTCCGCCGCGGCCGTTGA
>CALMMH010000453.1 GCA_937868145.1 uncultured Phycisphaerales bacterium | reverse complement strand
GGTCCGTTGCGGTTGCGGTTACACGTTTGAGACCCGCAGTACTGCCGATGAGATCCACGCGGAAACCTGTTCAATGTGCCACCCGTTCTATACGGGCAAGCAGCGATTCATGGACACGGCCGGCCGCATCGAGCGGTTCCAGAAGAAGTACGGCAAGTCGTACATGAACAAAGCCAACCCAGGCAAAGAAGAACAGAAGTAGCTGTTCCGCAAGGTATCGACGAGCTCCTGCTCCTAGTATCCGGAGCAGGGGCTTTTCTTATGCCGAGAACGCTCGGACCCAAAACCGAGCGGGCTGTTGTTGTATTTGCGCTTCTGTCGGCGTGTGCTGATGAATCCAGAAAATGACCACCTGTTGGCTCTGCTCGACGAGATCGATGCGAGATACGAACAGATCGAGCAGCAGATCTCCGATCCGGCGGTCGCCAGGGAGCCGTCCAAGCTCATTGCGCTCTCCAAGGAGCGCGGCAAGATCCGGCCGATCGTCCTGAAGTACCGCGAGTACAAGAAGGCGGCATCGGACATCGCGGACGCCAAGCACATCACCGAAGGCTCGGCCGCGGACGCGGATCTCCGCGCCATGGCCGAGGAAGAAATCGAGCAGCTCACCCCCCGCAAGGAACAGTTGCTGGAAGAGATGTTGAACACCCTGGTCATGGCCGACGACATGCACATCGACTCGGTCATCGTGGAAATTCGCGCAGGCACCGGAGGCGAGGAGGCCGCCCTGTTCGCACGCGACCTCTACGAAATGTACAACCGGTACGCCGCAGACCGTCGATGGCGAGTCGAACAGCTGGATTTCAGTCCGTCGGACATGGGCGGCTTTCGCGAAATCGTCTTCAACATCAAGGGCGAAGGCGTTTGGGCGGAACTGGGCTACGAAGGCGGCGGGCATCGCGTCCAGCGGGTGCCCGAGACGGAGGCCCAGGGCCGCATCCACACCTCGGCCGCCACGGTCGCGGTGCTGCCCGAGCCGGAGGAAGTGGACATCCAGATCAACCCGGCCGATGTCATCGAAAGCGTCTGCCGGGCCGGCGGTCCCGGCGGCCAGAACGTCAACAAGGTCAGCAGCGCCATTCGGCTGGAACACGTCCCGACCGGCATCACGGTCAGCATGCGAGAGGAAGCCAGCCAGCACAAGAACCGGGCCAAAGCCTGGCGAATCCTTCGAAGCCGCGTCTTCGAGTTGTACGAGGGCAAACGCAGAGCCGAGCGGGATTCGCAACGCCGCAGCATGATCGGCTCGGGCGACCGATCCGAGAAAATCCGGACGTACAACTTCCCCCAAAACCGCGTCACCGACCACCGTATCGGCCTGTCGCTGTACAACCTCGACAAGATCATCGCCGGGGACATGGGCGAGCTGGTGGCGGCTCTGCGGGAGTACGATCGGCAGCAGCGAGTGAAGAACCTGCACTTGTCGCCGAAGGCGGCCGCTCCGACGGCCAAGTAGCCAAAGCTCGCGAAGAAGACGAACTGGTCACAGAGGGCACAGAGACTGTTTTTTCGATCTTCCTCTCTGTGGGCTCTGTGCAAAAAGACTCACAGGATCTTACGAAACATTATGATCATCGTCGTCACAGGAATGGTGGGCCTCAACAAGAAGAGCTATCTTGAGGCGGTCTGCCAATTCGCCCAGCGCAACGGCAAGCAAGTCGAGCTCTGCAACGTCGGCGACATGATGTACGCGGAAGCCCCGGACGTTCCGCCGGGCAAGATCCTGGACATCTCCCTCAAGCGGTTGGCCTCGCTTCGCCGCAGCGTGTTCAAGGACATCATCGTCCGGGCGAGCCAGGCCCCCAATCTGATCGTCAACACCCATGCCACGTTCCGCTGGCGACACGGGCTCTTCCCCGCCGTCGATTTCGACCAGATGCGGAAGATCGACACGGACATGTACGTCTGCCTGATCGATGGCGTCGTAGCCACGCACCGCCGGCTGGTGGACCAGCACGCGGTCGAGCACTGCCTCAAGGACCTGATCGTCTGGCGCGAAGAGGAGATCATCAGCACCGAGATGCTCTGCAAGGGCATCAACGACCAGGTGCCCTTCTACTGCATGGCCCTGGGCAGCGACGAACCGACCGTGGACACCTTCTATCGCCTGGCGTTCGAAAGGAACCGCAAGAAGGCGTACCTGAGCTTCCCGATGACCGCAGTGGCCCGATTGCAGAACGTCATACAGGAGATCGACGACTTCCGCAAGCAGATGAAGGAAATGTTCATCTGCTTCGACCCCGGCGACCTGGAGGAGTCTCACCTGCCCACAATCGCCCGACAGGCCCGCGAACGAGGCCTCAAAAAGGCTGAATTCACGGCCGGACGCGAGCACGCGGTCCTGGACGTCGAAGAAGTCCTGCAGATCGAGCGGGACATCAACAACCAGATCTATGCCCGCGACTTTCTGCTGATCGATCAGGCGGACATGATCGTCAGCTTCGTGCCCGCCATGCCCGACGGGCGGGCCGCCATCTCCAGCGGCGTCGAGCGGGAGCTCCAGCACGCCCACGAGGCCGCCAAAGAAGCCTACGTGATCTGGACAGCCCAACAGGCCCCTTCCGTCTTCGTCACCCAGACCGCCAACAAGGTCTTCACAACGATGGCCGAGGCGGCAGAGTACTTCCACCAGCAGTACTCGTCCTGATTCGCCCGTTCTCTCGCATCCAGTCTCGCTAACCTGTCAACGTTTCTCCTGCTTCATGAACTTCGGCAATTCGCCTGTCCCTTTGGCATCGGCCCGACAGATCTCAACATGGCAGGATTGCATGTCCAGTTGGGCCCCGGGTCTGAAGTGCAGGTGCTCG
>CALMMH010000452.1 GCA_937868145.1 uncultured Phycisphaerales bacterium | reverse complement strand
GTCGCTGTCGACAAGAACGGCTTCGTGCGAAAGCCAAGGAAGTTCAGCTTCGGACGGCGCGACGACGCGAGCCGCCACGAGGCCACGTTCGACCTGCCGCTGGCGGAAATCCAGTCGATTCGCCTCGAATCGCAGAAACTGACGCGGATCGTCTTCAGGGACGTCTCGCTTCGGCCGGGACAAAGAACGGATGTCCAAATCGAAAGTGGGTCCACAGGCCCCAGCGATGCTGCTGCCCGTGAGGTCGTCCTGCCGGAGGCGGATCAGCGGCCGGTGATTCTCGATTTGGCGACGGGTGAACTGATCCCGTTGCCGCCGGTGGGGCCGGAGCCGGAGAAGATTCTGAAGGTTCTTCGCGAGATGGGCAAAGGTGACCTTCTGTATGATGTCGATCTCGACGACCGCACGCTGATCTTCCTTCGCGACGCCAGGTCCGACCCGCCCGGCGAAGAGACCGGCGAGTCGTCCGTTACAGGACATCTCATCAAGAGTCCGCCGGAGACGATCACCATCGTCACCAAAGAGGACAGGCGATACGAGGTCACGATTCTTGCAGCCGACGAGAATAGCTGCACGCTGAACTACTCTCGCATCCCGGCCGACAGGGGCGTCAGCGGAGGCGCTCCTGTCGAGCCGGAGGAGACCGGCCCGACTCTGGAATTCCGGATTGCGCCCAAAGCGGAGGATGTGCCGCCGCATGTGCTGGAGAGTCTCAAGCGAGCGATTGAGGACGGCGACGGCATGGTGGAAGGGGACTTCGCGTGGTTCCCGCTCCGCGCCGGCGAAAGTGGTTTTCCGGGGGTGACTTCCCGGGATCGCGCGGGCACAACGCACGTGCTGCTCTGGGACAAGCCGCCCCAGGTGATTCCGTCGAGCGAGGACCTGGTCCTGGACGACGTCTACCGAACCACCGACGCCGTGGGCCGACCGGCCATCGGGTTGACGCTGAGCGAGAGGAGCGCGTCGCTTCTTCACAATCTCACCGCCGTGTACGTGCAAGAGACTCTGGCGATCCTCGTCGCAGAGACGGCCGTCGCCACACCCCCCATCGCGACGGCGTTGGACGGTCGCTCCGTCCTGATCACCGGCCGCTTCACCGAGCAGGAGATCAATGACTTGCTCGCGGCCTTGCGGAAGAACATCGACCCGCAACCCGCACAGCCTGGCATGACACAGAACTCCGATATCGGCGGCGACGCAGACTGGGCCGATATCGGCGAGGCGATTCCGGCGGATGCGAATGACGCTCGGACGCTTGCGGCTGGTGTCGTTCTCGACGGCATCGGGCAGGATGTCGAGGGCAAGGTGTTTGTCTCGTCGATTCGCGATCTCGACGCCACGAAGGGACGGGAGTATCGGTTCGTGATCCATTGGAAGGATGGGCGGGTTCAGGAGCCGCGATATCGCACCGCGCTGGATCGGTTCGGCCGCAGGCTGTGGGAGAAGTTCACGTTCGACGCGTGGTACGACCATCGGCAGATCGAGAGCTTTCGTCTGCAATCCCGCCCCGTTCAAGAAGGGCGCGGTCCGGCGATTCCTTCGCCGAAGGACGAAATCGCAGTTGCGGCAAAGGCGGCCAAGCCCACGCCGTCGATCGCGGCTCCGCCCGGACGGTATGCGTTGTCGTTCGACGGCGAACGCGACTACCTATACCTTTACGTCCCGGATTCGGAGAGCCTGCGAAAACCGAACTCGCTGACGATCGAGATGTGGATCAAGCCGCAGTTCGGGCCGGGTCCGTACGAGCACCGTCCCGGCTGGAGCATTCTGGCAAAAGGGGCGTACACGGGTACGGGTCGCGCACAGGTGCAGGGTTTTGGACTCACAATGTACAAGGGAGATGACCGGCCGGATCTTGTATTCATCGATCGTTGCGAGAGCTTCGAGGGAGGTTTGCGAGGAGCCGATACGGGCTGGAGACTGCCCGAAGGCTGGTGGCATATCTGCGAGACGTTTGGCGACTACATCGCCATTGCCGCTCCAGGCCATCCGCTGGTGATTGGGCGATTCCTGATCCCCAGCGAGAGTGCTTTTCCAGGTCAGATCGCAGAGATCCGCTTATGGGACACAACGAGGGTCTCCAACACGCGCCAATACGAAAACAAGGCCCTCACGGGCGACGAGCCCGGCCTGGTCGCCTGCTGGACCTTCGAGGAAGGCAGCGGCCAGATCGCCCACGACATCAGCCCCAACGCCAACCATACCCGCCTGGGCAGTTCCGTCAGCGAGGACGCCGCCGACCCGGTCTGGACCGATCTTCGTGTCGCTCAGGAAGCTCCAAGAGAGATCTCCGGTGGGATGTCCGGCTTGACGAACAGGGCCGCTTCCCCCAAGGATCTTCGCGCCGTGGCGCGGGCTGCGAACTACAGGGTCGGGCCCGAGTGGTTTCAGGCCGCCGAGTCGGCCGACTACGATGTCTATCAGTCGGTGCAGCGACACGCCGAACGATACGGCGAGCCCGCTTTCCATCAGGTCCTCGATGATTGGGTCCGATGGAAGTACAACCTGGATGCGATCACAGACACGAGTTCCGCGACGGCGCTCTTCGCGAAGTTCTGCGGACAATTCGACCAGGAGCAGAAGTTCGACGCCCGGCAAGGCGATCCGAGGATTCGCGCCATCGGCTTGATCTGCGACAAGCTCGACGTCCAGGTGTTGATGGATCGATACATCGACGCGCTTCGCACGAGAAAGCGTTTCTACTCCAGTTGTGATGCCAACGCAAACTTGTCGATCGACGATCGACTGTTCACAGGTCACGAAGAGGACGTTCTGCCTGCATCGCTTTCGGCGGTGTGGCATGCATTG
>CALMMH010000451.1 GCA_937868145.1 uncultured Phycisphaerales bacterium | reverse complement strand
TGCTCCAGAACGAGGCCAAGCCGGTCTGCGGCAAGACGACGCTGTACGAATGAGCAGGCCGATCCCAAACAGGTCCGCGCAAGTACTCCGACAACATGCCGGGTGGCAGCGGTAAGCGGAGTCTTCGGAGCTTACCGATGGCTTGCTCGCGATTGCGAACGAACCATCGGCAAACTGGCGTTTGCCGATGCCACCCGCCGAACGGAACGGTTCTCTCGCTCGCAGGCCAGATCGCTCGCTGTGCTCAGGACGACAAGCGCAGCGCATGAATCAATCCGAATCCGTGTCACAGGACGCAATGGACGAAGACCGGCATCTTGCGCTGCGGGTCCTCCGTCACGGTCAGACGCACGGCCTTGGCTTCGGCGTCGTAGGTCCAGTCAGGACTCCCGCCGGGGCTTCCCACAGTACTGGGCTTGGCCATGTGGATCAGCACATCGTAGCTCCGTGTGGCGGGCATGCCGCGATAGTCGCCCTGGCGGGGCTCGATGACCAACGTCACCCGGTTGCCTTCGGCGTGGCAAATGATCCGCGTGCGGGCGACTTTGCCCTGGAGGTACTCGAGCGAGTCGCCGTCGTCCTCGTAGAGCGTGTACTCGCTTTCGCCCTCGTCCTCCGGGTACACATGGAGCGTCAGCGTGTCCACGGGCTGTTCGCCGACATAGTCCATCTGCGGCCAGTAGGGGATGATCGCTCCGGCCTTGATGAACAGGGCGCCGGCGCGATTCTTGGGATAGGAGCAGGTCATCTCCTGTGGGCCCCTGTGCTCGGCGCCGCTCCAGTAATCGATCCATCGCCCCGCGGGCAGGCGGACTTTGTCGGTGAACGCAGCCACCAGCAGGCTGTCGCCCAGCATGTACTGGGTCGTGCAGTTGGCGAGGGCCAGGTCGTCGGGATACGCGAGCGGCATCGGGCGCAGGATAGGCATCGACGTGAGATGTCCCACGTGGGCGGCCGAGTAGATGTACGGAATCAGGCTGTATCGCAGGCGAGCGTAGTCGCGATAGATCGCCTCCGTCTGTTTGCCCAGGAACCACGGCTGCGTCGCGTAGGCCCAGTTGTTGTGCTGGCTCCAGGGCTGGAGGAAGCCGAAGTGGAGGCCGCCGGGCGAAGTCTGCATGTCGCACGACGTGTTCATGTGGCCGCACATGCCGTAGTTGAGCATCCAGACCAGGGCCTTCTCTCCGCCGCCGTTGTCGCCCATGGTGGTGGCGCCCCAGTGCTGCACTCCGGCGTAGGCGGCGCAGTAGTGCGTCATGGCCCGGCGGTTCGTGAACTGCTCGTAGCCCAGGCACATCTGCTTGTGGTAGAGGATCTGGGTGAGGTTGTGGTTCTCCAGGTCGCAGCGGCCGTTGTAGTACTTGCGGCCCGCGTGCTCCTGGATGAGGTTCTCCGGGTCCATCTTGAACGCCCGCGCGCCGTTGCGGACGAACTTCTGAAGATGGTTGAACCACGCTTCGGGCTCGGCGGGGAAGTCCTTGCCGCGGCCTTCGCGAATCGCAATCTGGCGTTCCTCCTCCATCGTCATGTCATCCTGGCAGACCAGCCAGAGCGAGAGCTTGA
The DNA here is from genome assembly GCA_937868145.1 of uncultured Phycisphaerales bacterium. Classification (GTDB taxonomy): domain Bacteria; phylum Planctomycetota; class Phycisphaerae; order Sedimentisphaerales; family Anaerobacaceae; genus PLanc-01. The sequence continues at coordinate 1,809 of CALMMH010000451.1, read as the reverse complement.
AGCCGATCCGGTCCAGGCCGCCGATGAAGGTGCCGTTCTTGGAGTCCAGGCCCATCCAGGAGGGGATATAGAACTTGTCCGGGTTCCACTCTTTGTCGTGCGAGGAATCGTAGTGTTTCTTCATCCACTGCGGCTCCAGGCCCATGAGGTCGCACGGAATGCCTTTCTCGCGGAAGATCCGTGCGTCGTTGAGGAGCTCATGTTCGTTCTGCGTGATCTGGCCGACGTAGTGCAAGCCGTAGCCGAACAGCGGGAGCAGGCGGGGCTTGCCTGTGATCTCGGTGTACTGCTCGATCAACTTGGGCAACGTGTCGCCGATCAGGATGTAGAAATCGAGTTGCCCGCCGGGGCCCCAGAAGAACATCTTGTCGGGCTCGTAGCGGCCGACGTCGTAGTAGTGGACCCAGGTGGTGTTGACGAAGAGGCCCCAGCCTCCGGTGCCCAGCAGCAGAGGGATCGGGCCTTCGGTCTGCTCCCAGCCGTTCGGAAGTCCGTCGAAGCCGAAGTTGCCGCGATACTGGGTCCAGAGCCGATAGCCGTAACCTCGTAGTTGGAGACGATTCGATGAGGCGGTCCCCAGTCCGTAGAATCGCTCGTCGTCCCGAATGGTGAAGGTGGCGCCGAAGGAGTTGTCGGGCAGATTGAAATCATGCATGTTTTCGGAGTACTCGGTCTGGTCCTTCGCCGCGGCGCCGATAATCTGGATCTGACCGGCCTTGCGTTTCTCTCCCTTGAAGTACTCCGCGACCGCGGCCTGACGAGTCTGGAACGCCTGCAACTGCGGCCCGCTCCTGTGTGAAAGCTGCGGCAGAATCTGCTCGCAGACCCTCTTGCCCTGGCTGTCGAACAACTGTATCCGTCCGTCTTCGGCTCGCACGTCCAGAGCGCCTCCGTCCGTGCTGATCCGCGTACTGCCCGATTCCTCGCGAGTTGCGACCTTGCACTCGGGCCACTCGGTGCGGACGATTCCGTACCGCTCCATCAACGACGGTTCGAACTTGCCGTCGGGACTGAGTCGGACGCGGAGGATGCCCGGGGCCACCGGCTCGACGCGAAGCGTGTCGCCGCTGCCGAGGGTGAGGTCGATGGGCCTGGCGGCTGCGAGTTGGGGAACTGTCAAGAGGACGATGATCGTCGCGATACGGATGGCTTTGCTCATTGCCTGCCTTCTCCTGCGAGAATTCTTTCGGTTGCAGGGCTCTCCGTCCGTCGGAGAGTCCTCGCACATGCTAATCGAGCGCGTCCGGCCGATCAAGGCTGCGGCGTCTTTCCGGCCACGGAACGCAAACGCAGACGAACAGTCCCCGTTCCGCTCCGGGTGGCAGCGTCAAGCGAAGCTTGGCGATGGTCTTGCCGTCATCCGCGAGAGCCATCCTCAAGGCCTTTGGCCTTGAGGATGCCACCCCGGATAGTGCACCGACTGTATTCATATCTGCCTGTGTTCAAAAGCTCTGGAAAGTTCACGGCCACCTGCTATAATGCCCGTCCCATGATCGAGCTGAACCAAGAGCAAATTGACGAGCGGTACATGCGGATGGCGATCGACGCGGCCTGCGTGGCCGAGGAGAACGGCGACGTGCCCATCGGCGCTGTCATCGTGCATCAGGGACGGGTGATCGCCCGGGCATACAACGAGCGCGAGCAGCTCAAGGATCCGACGGCCCACGCGGAGATCGTCGCGCTGACGCAAGCCGCGGCGGCCCTGGGACTTTGGCGACTCCATGGCTGCACGATCTATGTGACGCTGGAACCGTGCCCGATGTGCGCCGGCGCCCTGGTGATGGCCCGCCTGGACCGGCTCGTCTACGG
>CALMMH010000450.1 GCA_937868145.1 uncultured Phycisphaerales bacterium | reverse complement strand
GCCGGTAGTCCGATCGGGGCTGATACAGTGTCATTGTTGGGGTCGGCCGGGCAAGCGATGTAGTCCACCCGGCCGGTCAGTGGGGTGACCGGAGAGTCGGAGGACAACGACGATTCACCCTCTTCGATCTGGACCTGCTGGCCCAATTGTAGTTTGTACACCTGTGGCGCTGGAATGCCTGCCTTGACGACCAGTCGGGTCAGGTCCGTCAACCGGGCGAGAGCATCCGCCTGGCCCACCGTCTCACCGGCTGTCGCAAGGAGATCCATGATCGTGCCGTCGAACGGGGCCACAACCTTGAGCAAATCCAGTTCCACCCCGGCCCGACCGAGCGCATTGCGTGCGGTGTCAAGCTGCTGCTGAGCCTCCAGGTACAGTTTGGCCGAGGTTCCGTCGATTTGCCTGAGATGATCCTGACGGCGCCAATTCTCTTCGGCAAATACGAGGGCTTTGTGAGCCTGATCCACGGCCGCTTTGGCCAGTCGGTCATCAAGGGCGAACAGAACCTGGCCCTTGGTCACCTGCTGCCCCACGGTACAACGGACCTCCGTGACAATGCCGGCCAGAGGCGCGCGGATTCCCGCGCCGGCCGGGGCGGCGCCGGCAGTCCCAGGATTGGGGATCACGGAGCCGTACACCCACAGATAGTCGTGCAGGGTCTGTCGACGAATCTGCGCCACTTCCACGGGCACTATCGTCTTGATGGCCGGTTCGGACTCCTCTTCGCCGCCAGGGGTCTGGCGAGAGAGAATGTAGAGTCCCGCGCCGCCGGCGAACAAGATGAACAACCCCACCAACCCACTCAGTTTGCTACTCATGATCGTTGCCCCCCCGTCCCCATTTGATCTGTTCCGACCAATTCGGCATGTCGGCCGCGACGTGCATGGCATTCTCGATTTGTCCCAGAGCCCTCTGGACTTCTACGCGGGCATTCAGTCGGTTCAAGGCCCCGGCATTTGACTCCAGTGCTGCCGCATCCACCTCCAGCCGGACGACCTGCCCCAACTCATACATCTTTCGCGTGCGGTCGGTGGCGACCCTGTGTTCTTCGGCAAGGGTTTCGGTGGCCTCCACCTTTTGCACCGAAGCCTGATAAGTCCTTACGGCCTGCTCCAAGTCGCTCACAATTCGCGCCTGAAGAGCCTGGACCTGGGCCTCCGCCTGGGCTCGACCCGCCTCGGCAGCGGCAATCGCCCCCCGGTTCTGGTTGAACACGGGCAAGGTGACGGACAGCCCCAGCGCCCATTTGTTCTCACTTTGGTCGAACTCATAACCTGGTCCGATCCGGACGTCCGGATACTGCCGGGCGATCTCATGCTGCAACGCCGACTGACTGGCCTGGTATTCGGCCAATGCGGCCAGAAGGTCCGCACGACTCAGCAAGGCTTGGCGCTGCATCTCGGCCGGTGGCACATCCTCGGGCAATCCCTCAAATAGATCGAAGGACAATTCTTTCGACTCCAGCGCCTTGGCCGGCACGCCAATCACACCGGCAAGGCGGGCACGGGCCTGGACCTGCTGCGTTTCCGCATCCAGCAGGGATAGACGGGCTTCATCACGCAGAATACGGGCTTGACCGAGCTCGTTTGCAGAGATCTCCCCCGCGTTGAACATCTCCTCCAGCAACTTGATGCTGTCTTCCTGTGTGGTCCCGCGGCTCCGCAACAGGCCGGCGGTCTGGGTGGCCGCATACATATCAAGCATCGCTTCCCGTATCTGGTGGCGCAGTTCCCAGGCTGTCTGGGCGATTTGCAGGCGGGCCGCTTCGGCCACGTGTTCTGCTTCGGCGATTCGATAGCCGCGTTTGCCGGCGGTCTCAATCGGGATGTCCAGCGCCGCGCCCACGATCCATGGCGAGACGGAGGCGCCATATCCCGTGGTCGAATTGAACCCCGGAGTTATGCCGAGAGTCGGATTGGGACGCTCGGCCGCCGCCGCCTTGCGCCCCTTGGCGACGGCCCATCGAGCTTGGGCCACGTCGAGCTCAGGACTGTAGAAGAACGCCGCCAGTGTCAGCTCCGCCGAATTCCATGTCGCCAGCGGCCACTGCCGAACGTCCAGATTCTTCTGGAGATAGGCGTGCAGATCCTGCCCGTCCAGCGTGCGAGAGTCAAATTCGTCAAGTGCCTTTGCGGGCGACACAGGACGATCTTGATATGGCAAGCAACCAGCTATGGCCAACAACCCGATGAGCCATGCCATCCTCACACGGATGCATCCAGTAACTGTCCTGTCCATCGCAGCGCCTCACATATTGAAAGGAGAATGGCGATCCCGGGAGGATTCGACCTCGCATCCGGCGGCCAGAAGGATCGATATACCGACCGAGTTCTTTCCGATCATAGGTCCATCCCTCGTCTACAATGGTGGAACACCGGCACGATTCGCCTGGTCCGGATGGGGCAGGCTCGCCGACGATAAGTACTCGGCCCACACAAGGCCCTCGCACCTCTCGACGCGACAAGGTTTCGGGAGTTGTCCCTCGTACTGGGCATAGCACTTGGCTCCGAGCACGAGAACGACAGGCTCTGTTCTCGCCTGTCCGAGGATCAGGTCTCCGATCTGTTCGGCGTCGAGCTCGTGGGACTGCGAGTCCTCATAGTTCAGGCCATACGCGTATTCTCCTGTACGGCCCGTGAGAAGAACATCGTCACGCTTGCAGAACCAGCAGACAGCCCCGACAAAACGATTCTCCGCAATGAAGATGGTCTTGGCGGAGACGCCGGAGGCGTGTGACAGAAGAGACTCGCCCGGCGCCTTCTCCGGAGGCAACGCCGCGGCGCAGATGAAGTGCCAACTGAACAGAAACAGCACCGGTCCGGCACAGTAGAGCGAGAGTCTCATGTGAACGTGTTGTCGGGTTGTCGCGGCCCAACATGACACGCTCCAGACTGCGAGCCCCGCACCGGCGATCCCCCATCCCCCCATAGCCACCCTGTCGCGCATCCCCGGCACGGCGAACAGGGCTACGACCAAGACAACGAGAAGAGCACCAGCTCCCAGCGTGAGCACCCAGGCGCCGACGACAAAGCCTTTGGTGTCGCCATCCTTCAGACACCTGAGCAAGCCCACGGCGATCAGAAACGCCAGAGGCGGAAAGCACGGCAGCAGGTATGTGCCCAGCTTGCCGCTCGAGGCGGAGAACAACAGAAACGGAAACACGAACCAACAGACGGCCAGACGCATCATCGGCTGCTTGCGGTTCGCGTGTCGCAGTCCCTGGACAATGGGGCCGGCCAGGGGCGTCCAGGGCATCGCTCCGGCCAGGAGAATCGGAACATAGAACCAGAAAGGCGCCGGATGCTGTCCCCCGCCCGGCGAAGTGAACCGCTCGACATGCTCCACCCAGAAGAAGTACCGCCAGAAATCCGGCTCCCGGCCATGGACCGCGATGGCCCAAGGGAGCACAACCAGAAACGCGGTCACAAGCGGTACCCAGGCGGTTCGAAGGCAGATCCTGAGCCGCCCCTGCCAGAGGGCGAAGGGAACGATCACGATGACCGGCACCGCCAGGGCCAGGAAGCCCTTGGTGAGGAAGGCCAGGCCGCAAGCTGCTCCCGCCAGGACGAGCAGAATCCGTCTTGGGCGAGGCGTCTGCTGCTCATAGGCGAAGTACAGCAACAGGATCGCAGCGGTCACAAACAGCGACAACATACTGTCGAGAACACAGAACACGCCGATGGCCAGGACCTCGAAGGACAGGAGGAACACCGTGGTAGCGAGCCACGGCGTCGCGCCGTCGTCCGTGAATCTGCGGGCCCACACAAACAACAACACCGCGGTCAGGCCGGCAGCGACCGCCGATGGAAGGCGTATGGCGAACGCGTTTTCGCCAAACAACCAGATGGCCGCGGCGTTCAGCCAATAGCCCAGCGGGGGTTTCTCGAAGTACCGTAATCCATTCAGACGCGGGACAATCCAATCGCCCGAAGCCAACATCTCCCTGGGGATCTCGGCATACCGGGTCTCATCGGGGATCACCAGGGGCCGCACGCCCAGGGGAAGGACGTACAGGACCAGGAACATGGCGACCAGCGCCAACGGAAGGATCAATCGCATTCCCACCTCGCCGGAAGATATGTGTAGGGCACTTGGTAGTAGTCGAGGACTCCCCACGCGCGATGGCCCGTGAGCCGTTCGAACAGATAGGCCATATTCAGTCCGATGCCGATGTAGCCATAGCGGTGTTGCCCGTTGAAGTAATCATCGTCGCCGGAAACGTAGCCCCGTGTGTAGTACCCGACCTGCACCTCCAGGGCCTTCAAGACAGGGCTGCCGGTTCTGAGCCAGCCGTCCATCTTAAAGGCAAGCAGGAACTTCTGGCCGGAGTAGTCGGTAAGGATGTCGAAACGCTCTCCGCTGCGGGCGGCCGGAGAGGGGAACCACTCCCACCGGAAATCGACCCTTTCCTGGACGGCGGGAAACCGATGACGCACATAGGCCAGGCCGACGCCAAGCGTGTTCATGACCTCATCCTGCCAACTGTACCCCTCGCTCTTGCTGAAACCGTCGCCGACCTCGATCAACGACATTGTCAGCCAACTGCTTGCCGCACCGATCAGGATGGCATCGTTGTCGGAGTATCCCCAGTCCTTGTAGATTCGGTTATAGACACTCGCCAAGGCGTAACAGGTGAACACGTGCCCCAGTTTGTCGGCGCCGCCGTAGTGAGTGTCGGGATCGAACCAACCCTCATTGGCGGTGTTGAATGAATGACTCCCGTAATCCCACCCGGCAACGCCAATCGCCACGATGGTCGCCACGGTCACTGCGTTCAGGGCGATCACCTTCCTCTCTCGCGACCAGTCCTCCACGGACCACCACGGCGGTTTCGACGAGACGTCCTCCTCCGCCAGATCGAGCCTGAACTCCATGCCAGGCAGCAGAGCCAGGGTGTCCCTGGCGTCGGAATTCTCGTGCTCGACAGCCAGGGTGTCGGATCGAGACACGGCGCACGGCAAGGTCGCCGCTGCGATCAGGAATAGGATGTGTGCCATTGGGATCTTCAAAGAATACTCCACTAGACTATGTCCGCATCGTATCCAGTTCGATGAATGCGATGGGTAGAAAAATAAAGACAGGCAACCATGCCCACAGTTCCGGCATGACTCTCCCCGCAAGGACGACCTCCGTCGAGAGCATTTTGCACACGAACGTGGCAACAAAACACGCTATCGTCAGTGCGAAACTGACAAGGATCGCTGATTTCATCGTCTTGGGGTCTCGGCAAATCAGCACAGGCAAGCTCACCAGGAGCATCGTCAGATTGATGATGGGTTCCGTGATCCGGAAATGTCGCTGGCTGTAGATCTCGGCGACTTCCTGGATTCTCGTTCTCTGGGCAGCCAGAGCAGACAACCCTCGAGAGCTGAACAGCGATTTGTATTCCGACTCGCATATGACCGGGATGTTCTTGGGCAGAAGTCCGGGCGAGCGGTAAGAACGTACCACCTGCCGATCGTTCTGTGGCGGGGCATTGACGAACATTCCGTTGTCAAGGTCCCATTCGCCTGTCGTCTCATTGAAACGGGCCTTGTCCGCCGAAATCCATCCGGTTACTTCCCAGATCCCCGGTGTGTCCGTCACGCGGCGCGTGATAATCGCGGGTTTGTCGAGGGTGGCGGTCTTCACAAAGAAAGCGCGAGCACAGATCAACGAGCCGTTCCCGTCGGAAAGGAAGTTCACCTTGAAATACTCTTCGCCGGGGAGGTCCCCATGGCCTCGTGCGAGTTTCGCGCTGATCGAGGGTATCAACAGTTCCTGATCCCCCACCCATAGAACCGTGGAGAAGAGGGCGAGGCCCAGGATGGGCACGACAATCCGCTGGGCACTGACGCCGGAGGCAATGATGGCGACCAGTTCATTGTCGTGAACCATCCGTCCCAGTGAAAACACGGCAGCCACAACCGTGATGACCCCGGCGAGATCGCGGAAGTAAACGGTTGCGTGGAGGCCGTAGAAGGTGGCGATGTGCATGGAGATGGACCAGATTCCCCGATCGGACTGCTCCGCGAATTCATCCAGATTGACGAACAGATCGACGATGACCCACAATCCGATCAGGACGCAGAATGCGATGGCGTAGCCGATCAGGAAGCTCTTCATGATGTAGCGATCCAGAATCTTCATCGCCTGCCATCCGGAGTAAACACGACACAGTCTCTATGCCCGATTTTGCCGCGAGCCAACAATCGCATCGGCCGGTCCTCGTCCAAGGGCAGGGAGCGAAACACCGCCTCTTTCGCGATGATGTAGTGGACGCCCGGGCTGTCCCACAGTGTCTCAATCGAGCTGGCGAACTGTGGTTCGAGGGACCTGGACAAGTTCGCCATGAACTTGATATCTTCGGCATCGGGACCCACGCGGAAAAAGGTGACCGTGCCCTGGGCTTCTTCCCGTATCGCTTCGACCTGTCGGACGAAGGGCACAGTCCTTTCCCGTGAATACGTGATGGGCTCGACCACCTCAATATGCACAACGACGAACGTGAAGGCGCCGACAGCCAGAAGGTACATGTCTCGACCGGGAACCCCTCGCCAGCCCCGATCCAACTTCCATGCGACGATCACGGGAGGAATCAACAAACCCAACGTGGTGAGGGCGCACATGCGCCACTGGGGCTGTCTCAAGCATGCAAACAGAAGGAGCCCCCCAACACCCACGACGGAAATGAGGGGCAGGAAGGCACAGACCCCAAGGAACGCCCGCTTGGTCCGAAGCAAGAGGCCTGAGAGGGAGGCATCCGCCAGGAAGGAGGAGGCGATCAGCGAGAGAGCCGGGATGATGGGCATGACATACCGGGTCTTCTTGGCCGCAGGTATCGACAAGGCAAGAAGCACAACGATAACCCAGAGAATCAAGACGCCCAGAAAGCGGTCCTCCCCGGTTCTCCTGTTCACGATGTCACGGAAACGCGAGACCGCCACGAGGATCGCCAGAGGGTAGGTCACGGCGCAGGACACCAGGCTCCCGTACCAGTAGTATGCAAAGCCCGGGCCTCCTTCGCCAAACCGGCCGGTCACCTGGGCCTCGATCACCTGTCGCAGGAAAGGCGTCCCTCCCTGGGCTCGCGCGGCGAGCAAGAGACCGCCAAGGCACAGAACAAGCAGGCCTCCGGCCAGGGTCCCCGCAAGCAGCATCCGCTTGAATCGGCCATTCCAGAGATAGTAGACGCACGTCACAGCCGCCGGGATGAGCAACCCCAAGGGGCCGCGAAAGGCAAACCCCGAAGCCCAAGCCGGCGCCAGCAGCCAGAGGCGTCTGTGTCGCCCGAGGCAATCGGACGAATAGACCAGATAGAAGGACAGCACCGTCGCCAGGCTGACGTACTGGTCCAGGGCGATACTGCGGGACATGGCGAGGAATTCGACGGTGAACAGGGCAAACAGGGCCGCGGCGAGCCCCCTGCGTCGAGAAGAGATTGCGCCGATCTGGTACGTAATGACGAGGACCAGAGCGGAGGCGACCGCCGTGGGCAGTACGGCAGTGAACGGAGTCACGCGTCCGAAGGGCAGCGATGCCAGGTAGATCAGAAAGGTCGACGCGGCCGGATAGTCCGGATAAGGCGTGTGATAGGTGGTGGGAAAGAAACTCGGGCCGTCGCGGAGCATCTCCCGGGCAAACAAGGCAAAGCGAGCATCGAAGTTGATGAATTCCGGGGCCAGCGCAACGGTGAAGGCGGTTACGCCAAGGAAGAAGATCAGCAGAGAGTCCCTCTTCGTGGACTCGGACTGCCAGCCAGCACAGACGGCTGCCTCTCGTCTCGAACTCAGGCATTTGTCTTCCAATGACATTACCGCGACACCTGACAGGCTACCCATCCCTCACGTCCAGGGATCGTGCCGGCTTCAATTCGGGCCGTCCCGATGGGCGAAGCGTCCTGGAGCAGAGCCCCCAAAGGGACGAAGCAATGGCCCTGTGACAGCGCCTGGGCCACGAATTGTTCGAACATCTCCCGGCAGACGATCCCTTCGACTTCGGCGTGGATGGTAAGGACGTTGAGCTTACCGGGCCGGAGCAAGCTGAGCATATACTCGTTGTAGTTGTCATTCGATACGCCGTTTCGCCCGATGACCTCGTCATAGGTGGGCAGCGTCACGGGAACCTGAGGCTGCGGCAGCTCGTGTCCTTCCACGACGGGCCGAAAGACGCCATCCCCCCTGCAGTCGCTGTTGTAGTGAAAGACGAACCTGGCCTTCTCCTTCAGGACGAGGTCATTGCACTTCCAGCCGGGGACGGCCGAGCACACCGGCGGATGGCCCAGAAGCTCGGAGAGCATTTCGGCTCCCCAGTCCAGCGACAGGCAAATGGCATCGGCGTCCATTCGGTCGATGTGAGCCTGCCAGGCGTGATGATCCCAGGCATGAAGCCCCACCTCATGGCCGGCCTGCGCGGTGTTGCGGATAACATGGCCCAGTTTCTTTCCGATAATGGGTCCGGGCCAGAGGGTTCCCCGAAAAATAACCTCCCAACCATAAAGCCGGGCGGCCCTCGTCCGAAGCATCTTCCACAGAAACGCCGGTCGCAACAGTCGCCACAGATGACGGCCCATATTGTCCGGACCGACGCTGAAGAAGAACGTCGCTTTGATGTGGTGACGTGCGAGTACCCTGCAAAGGTTCGGAACACCGATCCGAGTTCCTCGAAAAGTATCTACATCGATCCGCATACCTATTTTCATAGGGCATTCAGCTGAATGGATTCCTTGGGACCCTGGGATGGGACTGAGACAATCCGGACGGCCTTCCTGCGCGGTTGGGCGATAGCGGCTGTCTCCAGGATCTGTGCCGTCTCCTCATCGATCACGATCTCTCCCGTGCGGACGGCCTCTCGAAGGAAGAAGTCGAGGGTCTGCTCCGTGGACTGTTCCAATCCGATGGTGGGATTCCACCCCAGGAGCTTGCGGGCGTTTTTGATGCTCGGCCGGCGGTGCTCCACGTCCTGATAGCCGGCGCCGTAGTAGGAACCGCTTTCGATCTCTCGGAATCCGGCGAAGGGGGGAAACAGGTGCCGTAGCGGATGTTTCTCGAAGGTAGCCAGGAGCATTTCGGCCAGAGCGCGAATGCTGGCCTCGTTGTCCGGGTTTCCAATGTTGATGATCCGCCCGTCGCAGACGCCGTCTTTGTTCTCGATGATTCGGAACAAGCACTCGACGCCCTCGGAAATATCTGTGAAGCACCGTTTCTGAAGTCCACCGTCGATGAGCAGGATCGGCGCGCCTTCGACCAGGTTGAGAATCAGTTGCGTGATGGCGCGCGAGCTGCCGACCCTCGCGGAGGTCAGGCTGTCGAGCTTGGGCCCGATCCAGTTGAAGGGGCGAAACAGAGTGAACTTGAGCCGTTCCTTCTGCCCATAGGCCCAGATGACCCGATCCAGAAGCTGCTTGCAGCACGAATAGATCCACCGCTGCATTCGGATCGGTCCCAGGATCAGTCGCGAATTGTCCTCGTCAAACTCTTCATCATCGCACATCCCGTACACTTCGGACGTCGAGGGGAAGATGATCCGTTTGTTGTACTTGGCACAGTAGCGGACGACGCGCAGGTTCTCCTCGAAGTCCAGCTCGAAAACGCCGAGCGGATTCCGCGTGTATTCGATGGGCGTGGCGATCGCCACGAGGGGCAGGACGATGTCGCACTTGCGGATGTGGTATTCGATCCACTCGCGATGGATGCGGATGTCCCCCTCGTCGAAATGGAATCCGGGGCGTCCGATCAGGTGCTCGATGTAGTTCGACCGCAGGTCCATGCCGTGGACTTCGTACTCGCCGCTGGCCAGGAGCCGCTCGCTCAGGGCGCTGCCGATGAAACCGTTGGCGCCCAGGATCAGGACGCTCTTTTTTCTCGTTGCCTTGATGCGGGCGCCCGCGTGGAGTCCGAATCGCATGCCCCCCACAAGATTCAGTTCCTTCGCAAGCTGTGAGCCGGTCATGTACACGCCATCGGCGGGCTGGCCCGAGTCG
>CALMMH010000449.1 GCA_937868145.1 uncultured Phycisphaerales bacterium | reverse complement strand
GGAGGAGAATTAATGAACTTAAGGGGTCACAGGAGAAGTAAAGGGGTGCGGTACGAAAGGCATGAAGATAAGCCTTGCCGATGCCAGCAAATCCGCGTTTTCGGCATCGAAACAGAGGTTTCGACTGCGTAACTTCATAGCATTCGGGTGCGGTATTTTTTTTCGGACAGATCGCGGTAACTTCATCTTACTCCCGAGCCGATCGGTGTAATCCGCAGATTCAGTTCTTTCCTTCTTCATCGCATCATCAGCAGCGAGGCCAGGGGGATCTCCACGATTCGTGGATCGTCCGTGGCGGGGTCGTCGGTCTGGGTGACGAGGATGCCGAAGGGGGCGTTGTAAACGCTTTTTTCGATGAAGCTGCGCAGGCCGCGGGTGTCCGGAAAATCGATGCGAGAGCGGTATTTCACCTCGACCGGGATTCGCTGCTCGCCGACGGTCAGGATGAAATCCACCTCCGGCTCGGGCCCTCGCTCGGGAAAGTGGGCGACGTCCAAGTCCGTCAGAGAGCGGAAGAAATAGCCGACGGTACTCTCGGCAATCCGGCCGGCAAGGTCCCGCAGGTGCGCGTTCTGCTCCAGGCCGGGACCATCGAGCGGGATCACCTCCTGGAGCCAAGCCGCTCGTAGGGCGTGGTCGCACAGGCACAACTTCGACGGGCCGCGGGCTCGTTTCAGTCGCAATTCCAGTGGCTCGATCAGTCGGATCAGCAACGTAGCGTCGAGGAACTTCAGATAGGCCAGGATTCTCTGCCAACCGATGTTGGCGTGCATCGCCCGCTTGATCTCATCGAGATAGAGGTTTTGCCTGGGCGACTGGCCGATGTAGCGGCAGGCCAGGCGAAAGACCTCCTCCAGCAGGTGTTCGTCGCGTTTTCGGCCCCTGGGCCCGGTCCTCAGGTCGTGCTGAATCGCCCGGCGGATGACGGTTTCCGTTAGGAGCGCCGCCAATTCTTCCCAGGGAACGTCCGGGCGCGCGTGCGCGATGGGATAGGCGCCCCGTTGGGAAAAGAAGCCGAAAGCACGATCTCGCCGGTCGCGGTGTTCCTGGCCGAAACTACGCAGGCTCAGCCAGAAGTTCTTGTCTTTCAGCGCCGCCAGACCATTGAACGGCAGCAGCGGCTCCAAGGCCCCTTCACCTCGGATCTCCAGAATCTCTCGCAAAAAGAGCGGGCCCATCTCCAGCGTGCTGATCCGCCCGGCCAAGCTATCGCGGCCCGCCTCGATCCGCAGAGCGGAACTGCCGGTGACCATGACCCGCACATCGCTGCTATCGACGAGGAATTTCAATTGGGGGGCCCAGTCGTCAAGGTTCTGGACCTCGTCGAAAAAGACATACGCCGGCTGCCCGGCCCGGGCCGCTTCGTTGAACGTCCTGCCCAAAATACGTTTCTCGAACCAGTCGGCCAGGCGAAGAATGGGCTCCTCGACGTCCAGCAGGCCGGGCAATTCGTCGAATTGCACCATGAGAATCGAACGCGCGGGCACGCCCTGCCGCAGAAGATCGTCGATCATTTGGCGAATCAGCGTGCTCTTGCCGATCTGGCGGGGGCCGCGCAGGACCGTCACCTTCGTCAGGCCCTGCTGCAAGCGGCGCATGGCGACGGGGAACGCCCACCGGCGCACCGGCGGCAACTGCGGCTGAGGCAATCCGACCCACCACGGGTTCAACCGCTGCAAATCCGATTCAAGCGTCGTCGACAACAAATCTTTGAGAAGCCGTTGCGCCATGATCCTTTCCATCTTTGAAGCACACGGCATCCATTATGCCGTACTTCACACCTGTCTGTCCATGACATACACGCACGGGATGCAGCGGACGAACGAGGAACGGAGTTCGGGAGGTACTTCCTTCCCCGTTCCTCTTCGCACCTTGGCTCTCATCATGGGGGAATCAAAGGGGTCAGGTACGAATGGCATGAAGATAAGCTCTCCGGGTTCAGCGTAGCAGGCGCTTTCGCATCTGTTTTCTGGGGCGGTTCAGTAGGGGGGCCTTCCCGGGGTCTGCCCTTCGATTACGATTCCGCTGAAAAACCCCCGAAAACGGCCAAGTCACCCTCGTTTTCGGGGCCGAAAACAAGGGAGGAAAGAGGCAAAATGGCACTTTTTCAGCGGAATCCGATTACGCTTTAACGGGACGGCGGCAGCAGGGTTTCAGGATGCGAGGGCGGCTTGGTCTGAGAGGATTTTCGTGGTTGCCTCGGGCATGGCTTCGTAGAGACGCAAGAGGTTCATCATTCGTGAAGCGTCGCTCGTGAAGCGTGAAGCGTCAGAATCTGCGGCCGGCCCGATCCGGCCCCGGCCTTCAGTCCGGATTGGTTAGCGTTCATCTGCGGACTCATTGCCCATCTCCGTGGTGGGTCTTTCGTGAAAAAATGCGCACCAGAGTCCGGAAACTGCTATAATACGTCCGTGTAGTGAACGCAAAGGAACGATATGAAGCCGGAAACGATCGAGGCAATCTATGAGGACGGCGGGTTCCGCCCTGTAGCTCCTGCCGATCTGAACTTGGCGGAGGGCCAGAAGGTGCGTCTGGTGGTCGAGCCCATCCGCGAGCCGGACGAGTTGCTTGCCCTGGCAGCCCAAGTCTACGAAGGTCTCACCGGCGAAGAGATCGACGCCATCGAGCAGCACGCCGAGCGACGCGAAGATTTCTTCTCGGACAGGAAGTCGGCATGACACTCGCATCGCCGGCATTGCTCGATACGGATATTCTCTCGGCCGTCATGCGAGGAAATCCATCAGCCACAGTGCAGGCGAGATCGTACCTCGAAGTTCATCGGCAGTTTACCTTCTCTGTGATCACTCGTTATGAAGTTCTCCGCGGCCTGTTGGCTAAGGACGCCAAGAGACAGTTGACAGCATTCGATCAGTTGTGTGCCTCAAGCCGGGTGCTGCCGATCACCGACGAAATCGTCGTGCAGGCCGCGGCTCTGTATGCCGACCTCTGCCGGCGAGGCGAGCTGATCAACGACGCGGATATCCTGATCGCGGCCACCGCCCTGGCTCACGGATTGGTGATGGTCACCAACAACGAGAGTCATTTCCGACGGATCCGAAACCTGCAAATCGAGAACTGGCTCGCCTGAAGTCCCCTCCCATCTGCGTCAATCTGCGTTCATCTGCGGTTTCCACCTTCTGATCCGCGTCTGCATCTCAGAAGTCCGCAGACGCTGAGCCTCGCCGCGAGCCGCCGCGAGATCCGCGATCCCCTTCCGCGTCGCCGTCGAATGGGCTGTCGGGCTTGGCGCGGGAAGAATCTCCTTTGCCGGCTTTGCCTTTGCACTTGCGGACGATGATTTCGACCCGATCGCCTGACTTGAAGGGCAGGCCGTGGATCGTGATCGAGCCGTCGTCGGAAATCGTTGTCGTTGTTCGATAGTCAGGCATGGGAAGATCTCGTGAAGCCCCTTGCGTGAAGCGTCGTTCGTGAAGCGTGAAGCGCCGGTGACCGGTGCCCCGTGGCTCGCGTGTCTGCGAACGCTTCCACGCATCTACGCTTCTACCTTTTTCTCACGTACCTCAGCCTACAGATTTTCCCGACGCATGTCAAACGTCCAGAGCGTCCGGTATCCCGCTCCTCGGGTCTTTCAGGAGGGCGACGCATGCGTCGCCCCTACGAGCAGACCACCAACACGGACCCTGGACGCGCCACGCGTCCGGCGCCGCGCTCCCACGAACCGAGCCACGGGACACGACCCCCGGGCCAGAGATCACGGGGGACGGGCGACGGAGAAGATATGCTCTTACGAGCACACTACGAACACGCAAAAGAAAAGGCCGATGTCGTTTAACGACACCGGCCTTATAAATTCCTGGCGATGACCTACTCTCACCCTTACGGACTACCATCGGCCGCAACGGGCTTAGCTTCTGTGTTCGGAATGGGAACAGGCGTTTCCCCGTGCGTATGCTCACCAGGAAGATCGTAGATCAGCCTTTCGGCTGATTCAAGTCTTTGGGATAGGCCATAAGAGACAAGCCGGACCTCGACGAAGGCTTTCGCCCGTCGCCGGAACGTCGTCCTGCTGATCCCTCATGACCTCTCTGTTGAGAAGTATGAGATGCGGATGCGTCAATGAGCACTTGGCTCCTTGACCCATGCAATCAAAGATTGATATGGTCAAGTCTTCGTGCGTTAGTACCGGTCAGCTGAATGCATTTCTGCACTTACACCTCCGGCCTATCAACCTGGTGGTCTACCAGGGCACTTCAGGTCCGAAGACCACGGAATCCTCATCTTGGGGTGGGCTTCCCGCTTAGATGCTTTCAGCGGTTATCCTTTCCCGACGTAGCTACCCGACGATGCCCCTAGCGGAACAATCGGTACACCAGAGGTCAGTACTTCCTAATCCTCTCGTACTAAGGAAATGGCCCCTCAAGATTCCTACGCCCACAGCACATAGGGACCGACCTGGCTCACGCCGGTCTGAACCCAGCTCGCGTACCACTTTAACGGGC
>CALMMH010000448.1 GCA_937868145.1 uncultured Phycisphaerales bacterium | reverse complement strand
TCCGCTCCTCTTGCCGTCTCAGCTACAATGGAATCGGTTGCCCTTCGAGCGGGAGTAACTCAAAGGTAGAGTCACAGCCTTCCAAGCTGTTGGTTGCGAGTTCGAGTCTCGTCTCCCGCTCCAAAACACAAAGTTCCAGGCCAGTGCGAGACTATTCTGCGTCCGGCCCCTCTCCGGTCCCAGCATCCAGCCGCATCTCCATCGCCTGACTTGACCGTGTCAGAGCGCGGGCTTAACCACCGTTGGCGGCCCATCGAGGTCCAACTCGATCACGGTCGAGGTCCTGTCCGGCGCTTCGCCCTCCACTGCAATCGAGAACTGCTGTTTGTCCGCCACGACTCGCAGCGGCTTGCCGCCGGCCAACAAGCGCGCCTTCGCCCGCGTGCCAGACGCCAGCGGGACCACGAGCCTGCCGTCCTTGGGCCAGTCGAAAACGTGCAGGTAGAGCCGCGTCTTGCCATTGGCCAGGCGCTTCTGCGTGCAACGCCCCCAGTCGAGTTTCTCGAATGGTCCGGCGGTGGTGGAATAGATCGATTCGCCATTCACCTTCATCCAGGCGCCGATGGCCTGCAGTGATTGAACGCTTTCGACCGGCACGCTGCCGTCGGCCTTAGGGCCGATGTTGAGCAGGTAGTTGCCGCCCTTGCTGGCGATGTCGATGAGATTGCGGATCAGCGTCTCGTTCGACTTCCACTGGTGGTCGTGATCGCTGTAGCCCCAGGTCGTGTTCATCGTCATGCAGACTTCCCAGTCGACGCCGGGGATGCCTGTGGCAGGGATGGTCTGCTCGGGCGTCGTGAAGTCGCCTTGCTCGGGCTTCCACGTCCTGAGTCGGCCGGAGGAGTCCTCTTTCTCGATGTCCGGGATGTGGTAGAGCCGGTTGTTCGAAATGATGTCCGGCTGGAGCCGTCGGGCCATCGCCATGAGTTGCTCGGCCCGCCAGAAGGGGCCGTCGTTGCCTTCCTTGGAGTAGTCCCACCAGATGATGTCGAGGGGGCCGTAATTCGAGAAGAGCTCTTTCGCCTGGTGGTGCAGGTAGTCCACGTAGATGTCGTGGTTGCGCGGGCCGTTCGGCGAGGATTTGCCGTGGAGCGGGTGCGGCAACTGGTTGGCCTTGTCGTAGTCGTACTGCGGATGGTGCCAGTCGATCACCGAATGATAGAAACCCACCTTGAGCCCCTCGGCGCGGATCGCGTCGACGATCTCTTTGCACAGGTCCCGACCGACCATGTCGCGAGCGTCATAGTCGGTGTACTGCGAATCGAACAGGCAGAAGCCGTCGTGGTGCTTGGTCGTGAAGACGACATACTTGGCGCCGGCCTCGTGGGCGAGCTTAGCCCAATCGGTGGCGAAACCTTCCTTCGGCCGAAACCGCGGGACTGCTTCGCGGGCGTATTCCCACGTGTCGGCTCCGACTCGCTGCTGAATCCACTCCATCCCGCCCCGGTCGCCGACGGACTTGTCCTTCCACGTCCCGGCCAGGCCGGAGTACAGGCCCCAATGCACGAACATGCCGAAGCGAGCCTCGCGCCACCACTCCATTCGCGCGTCCCGCTGATCTTTCGTCTCCACGGGGGAATTGCTCATGGCCGCAGCCCTCTTTCCCTGCCGATCGCAGGAGATCTGCATCAGCGACAACGCTGCCGCCAGGCAGGCGGTCGCACAGTAGATCATTCGTCTCACACGCGTGCTCTGTGTCATGTCGATACTCCATTATCTCAAGTGGGGTGATTACTGCTGCTGCGGTCTGAGCGTGATGCTCTCGGAGTAGAGGCCTTCGGGCCGGCTTTGCATATAGCCGACGGAAGGACCCCAGTACTTCTCCACTGCCTTGAAATCGGGCAGCTTGCTCAAGTCCACGTACGCTTTGATCTTCTGCATCATGGCCATCATCGGATTCCAGGATTCCAGATCCTGCTCCGAGGCGTTCTCACCCTGCTTGGCCAGGTCCTGAGCCAACTGTTTCAACGCGGTCCAGGTGACCTCATTGTTCAGCCGGTTGTTCTGGTAGGCGAACAGGCAGGCCTGGGAAGGCAGCGAGTCCTTCGCGTAGCGGAACATCGGGTCCGTCAGGAGCGAGTCCTGCGGCTCGGCCTGCTGGTTGCGGATGGCCTGTTCGACCTCGTCCACCCAGCCGAACGCCAGAGTGTCGCCGGCGACGGAAAAAGCCATGGCCTTCGGCTGTGCGCCGGCGACGGCAACGGTCGAGTCTCCGCTCTCTGTCTCCTCCCCTTGCGACGGCATGGCCGACCCGCCGGAGGGCAGCAGGTAGAGCGTATGATCGAGTAACTCGCGTTTGGATTCCGGCAGGCTCCCAAGGAAGGCCTGATGGATTCTGCCCAGAGATCCATCCAGGCGGGCGGCGTCCTTGACGGAGAGAGCGACAACGAAGTTCGTCATGCTGTTGAACGTGTAGGGGGTTTCCATCTTCCACGTGAACAGCAGCGGCGCCCCTGTCTGGGCCAGCACGTCGTCACGGAACTGCACCGGCGGCTCGCCGCCTTCGCCCGCGGTGGCGCCCATGCCTGCCTGGACCAGCATGTTGATGTCCAGGAACGCGATGTTCTGCGCCATCTTGCCAATGGCGTCGAAGACCTTGGTCGGCTCAAAGTTGGCGCAGAGGAATCCGACCGCGTCCCGCGGGAGCAGACGGCTGTTCAGCTTCAAGGGGCCTGAAGCCTCGCCCAGCAGGGCGGGGATGCCCGTCTTGGGGCCGTCGACCCCGATGAGCGTCCGGTAAACGAATTCCTGGTTTTTCTGGGCGGCGATCTGAACGGACGTCGAGACTCCGGTGACGTTCTGCAGGCCCAACCCCTTGATGATTCGGTCGACCTTTGCTTTGTCGGGGACCAGGTTTGCGGCCAGCGATCGGATCGCGTCGGCGTTCACGAAGACAAAGAACTGCGAATCGCCCAGGGTCTTGGCCGCGGTCTGGAAGCCGGGCTTCTCGGCCAGGCTGCCCGGCATGCTGCGGCCCATGCGTTTCACCACGGATTCGGCGAACGTCGGGTCCTTTGTCGTATCGCCGACCACGACCAGCCAATTGTCTTTCATGCCGTAGTATAAGGTCGGATCATCCGAATCTTCTTCCGGCACGATGACATTGAGTTCCAGGCCTCCTATGTCCTTCTTCTCCACGGCGCCGCCCGAATTCGTGGCGCTGGTGGTCAAGGAGCGGATCATCTCTTGGGCTTGTCCCGCCCGGCTGCCCATGTACGCCAAGACGGTGAAACGGATGCCGGGGGCATCGCCCCGCGATTCCTCCGCGTTGGCGTCCACCACGATCGGGGGTTTGAACAAGGAGATCCCCAGGATCAGCCGGCCTTCCGGAATCGGGATCTGCTCCAGCGGGTTCTCGATCTGCATTTCCTGCCAGAAGCCCTTCAACGCCGTTTCAATCGCCTCGCGGATCTTTTTCTCGGACCCAGTCACGAGATCCTGCATCGCCGGGTCTTTGTACAGGCTGTACAGAGAGGTTTTCTCTGCCGCCGCCCGGAGCCCGTCGACCGACTCGACGCTTACCATCAGCATCATGTCGTTCGGCAGCATTTTGGCCGACTCCATCACATCCGCCCACGCCGATGCGCAGAAGGAAAGAAGCAGGATGCCAAGCAACCCTTGTTTCGTCGTACTCATGGTTCTCCTCTCGCGTTGATTCAAATGTATTGCTCTCTGCCGGCTCACCGCATGTCCGGAATCTTGGCCGCCGGGGGAGCATCCCGATTCGTGCGGCCGCCGGGCTGGAGGTAGCGGAAGCCGGCGTTGGGGTTGTCTTCCCGATAGGCGAACGCATCCCAGTTCTCGATGAATCCTTTGACGGTGTCGGCTGGGATGGCGAAGTTGAGGCCTCCGTAGAAGAGGTAGCCCATCGATGTGACGCCGATGACCTCGCCGCCGAGATTGAACAGAGGGCCGCCGGAGTTGCCCGGGTTGATGTCGGCGGTGGTCTGGATGTAGAGCTGGCCTTCGAAGTCGCGGTTCGTGGTCGAGACGATGCCCTGGCTGACCGTGCGGGTCAGGCCCAGCGGGTTGCCGATGGCGAAGACGGTCTCACCGACTTTCACCCGCCTCATGTCGCCCAGGAACACATGCTGGAACGTGCGGCCCGGGTCCTCGATCTTGAGCAGAGCCAGGTCGACGTACGGATTCAACGCGACGATCTTGACCTTGTCGTAACGCTTCTGCTCGAAGCCGTTGTCCGTCCGGTGAAAGACGGTCGTCTTAATGAGAGTCTCGCGGGCGATGACGTGATAGTTGGTGATCAGGTATCCATCGGGGTTGATGAAGAAGCCGGAGCCTCCGCCGTTGGGCGTGTTGACCATGACCACGGCTTCGCCAAATCGCGTTACGTTCTGTTCGATGGTGGTCGGAATCGGTTGGGTGGTACGATACAGGCCCTGAATCCTGGATTCAGGCGTTTGTGCGGCGGGGTCCTCCGGCGTTGGGCTGTCGTCGCGGAT
>CALMMH010000447.1 GCA_937868145.1 uncultured Phycisphaerales bacterium | reverse complement strand
ACCTCTACGAATACATGCTCGGCAAGATCGCCAGCGCCGGGCAGAACGGCCAGTTCCGCACCCCGCGCCACATCATCCGCCTCATGGTCGAGCTGACCGCGCCTTAGCCTGCGGACATCATCTGCGACCCCGCCTGCGGCACGGCCGGCTTTCTCGTCGCCGCCGGCGAGTACCTGCGCGACCGCTATCCGGATCTCCTCCACGACCAAAAGCTCAAGGAGCACTTCCATAAGCGACTGTTCCACGGCTTCGACTTCGACAACACCATGCTCCGCATCGGCTCGATGAACATGCTCCTCCACGGCGTGGAGAACCCCGACATCCGCTACCGCGACTCGCTGGCCCAGGACCACGCGGACAACGAGGAGAGCTACACCCTCGTCCTGGCCAATCCGCCCTTCGCCGGCTCCCTGGACTACGAGAACACCGCCAAGGACCTCCTGCAGATCGTCAAGACCAAGAAGACGGAGCTGCTCTTTGTCGCCCTCTTCCTGCGCCTGCTCAAACCCGGCGGCCGCGCCGCCGTCATCGTGCCCGACGGCGTCCTCTTCGGCTCCAGCAAGGCCCACAGGGAGCTGCGCCGCCTTCTGATTGAGGAGCAGAAGCTCGACGCCGTGATCTCGCTTCCGGGCGGCGTCTTCAAACCCTACGCCGGCGTCTCCACCGCCATCCTCCTCTTCACCAAGACCAACTCGGGCGGCACCGACCGCGTCTGGTTCTACGACGTCGCCGCCGACGGCCGGAGTCTCGACGACAAGCGCGCGGAACTTCTTCCACCGGAAAAGTTCGGCCCCGTCCCCAAAGAACCTCTCACCGAAGCAGAGCACGCCAAGAACAACCTGCCTGACATCCTCGCCCGCTGGCAACAGCGCGGCAGCACCGAACGCGAGCGACCCCGGACCGCCCAGAGTTTCTGCATCCCCAAGGCCGACATTGTAGCCCAGGGCTACGACCTCAGCCTGAATCGCTACAAGGAGATCATCCACGAAGAGGTCCGCCACCGCCCACCGAAGGAGATCCTCGCCGACCTCGCCAAACTGGAGAAGGAGATTCAAACGGGTATGGAGGAGTTGGAGGCACTGCTGGGATGAATGTGGCTCTCGGTCATCTATGCACCTTTCTGAACGGCGGCACACCGAGCAAGAGTGTGCCCCGCTACTTTGATGGAAGCATTCCATGGATTACCGGCGCTGATATTGTTGGTCCCACGGTTGAGTCGGCACGCAGCTTCATAACCGAAGAAGCAATCAAAAACTCAGCGACAAATCGAGTGCCTGCAGGAACGGTTTTGCTCGTCACACGAACAAGCATCGGGAAAGTTGCGATGGCAGGGGTTCCTCTTTGCTTTAGCCAGGACATCACAGCGCTTATGCCTGACCCTCAGAAACTCGATGCCGGTTATCTCGTTCAATTTCTCCGAACGAAGACCCCTGCCTTTGAACGCCTGGCACGTGGAGCCACTATCAAGGGCATCACGAGAGAAGTAATTGCAGATATACCGGTCCCCCTCCCCATCCTACCCGAGCAGCGGCGGATTGCGGAGATCCTGGACCGGGCAGAGGCGCTCAGGGCCAAGCGTCGCGCTGCACTCGCCCAGATCGACACCCTCACCCAATCCATCTTCCTCCGCCTCTTCGGCGACCCCACGATGAATCCGCAAAGATGGCCGATGCTTCCTTTCGGTGAAGTATGCGAGTCAAGACTTGGGAAAATGCTCGATCAAAAGCAGCAAACCGGAAAGCATTCACGTCCCTACCTTCGAAACGCAAATGTTCAATGGTTTCATTTCGATCTAACCACCATTTTTGAGATGGACTTTGATGCATCAGCCCGTGAAGAATTTCGTCTAAAAAATGGCGACTTGCTTATTTGCGAAGGTGGGGAACCAGGCCGTGCGGCAATTTGGAGAGGACAAGTTGCCGAATGCTATTATCAAAAGGCGCTGCACCGAGCCCGGCCAAATAGGACTTTGGCGAATCCGGAATATCTTGCATGGCTGCTCTTTTTTCTTTCAAACATGGGGGGGCTCGGAGATCATGTTACTTCGGCTACTATTGCCCATCTCACAGGTGAAAGACTGAAAGCGATGCGAATTCCCCTCCCACCGCTCCCCCTTCAGCGCGAATTCGCCCGGATGGTCGCCGCCGTGGAGAAACTCAAAGCCGCGCACCGTGCCTCGTTGTCAGAGATGGACGCCCTGTTCGGCAGCCTCCAGCACCGGGCGTTTCGAGGAGAACTGTGACATGAAGACCCTGAGATTATTCAGTTCGGGCAACTCGTCCATTCCGGGAGGGACATCCTGGTATCTCGCCGATCTGGGCGAGTTTCGCGGGAAGCAGGAACTCTATACGCGCCAATCGCCGCAACGGCTTAAGACACTGCGCGAACACGCACTCATCGAAAGCGCCGTATCCAGCAATCGGATGGAAGGCGTGGAGGTCGACCCGCGTCGCGTCCGTGATGTCCTGGCATCCCCTAAGCCTCTGTTTCGCGACCGGGACGAAGAGGAAGTCCGCGGTTACCGGGAGGCATTGACGCTTATCCATGAATCATCAGCCGATCTGCCCATCACGGAAGAAACGGTGTGCCGGCTGCATCGCCTGGCCCGCGGCCAGGTCTGGGATACCGGTTGCTACAAAGCCAAAGACGGCGATATTATCGAGCGCTATACCAACGGCCGTGAGCGGGTTCGTTTCCGCTCCGTATCCGCGGCGGAAACGCCGGGTTTCATGGGAGACCTCGTTTCCGACTGGCGACGGTGCCTGGAGGAGCGATGGGTTCACCCGCTGATTGCCGTTGCGGCGTTCAACCTCGACTTCCTGTGCATCCATCCCTTCCGTGACGGCAACGGCCGCGTCTCGCGCCTGCTGCTTCTTTTGCAGTGCTATCACCTGGATTACGACGTAGGCCGGTACGTCAGTCTCGAACGCCTCATCGAACAGAACAAAGAGCGCTACTACGAGACCCTGGAACAGTGTTCACAAGGCTGGCACGAGGGACGACACGATCCGTGGCCGTACATCAACTTCATCCTTTTTATCCTGAAAACCGCCTACCGAGAGTTCGTGGAGCGGGTCGGCGACATCCGGGCGCCGCGCGGCTCCAAAACCGAAATGGTCCTATCCGCCCTTAAGAGGCTTCCGAAAGAATTTACACTGGCCCAGTTGGAGCAAGCCTGTCCGGGCGTCAGCCGGGAA
>CALMMH010000446.1 GCA_937868145.1 uncultured Phycisphaerales bacterium | reverse complement strand
TTCAAGGCTCTCCGGCGCCGTCATCGTCCGATGCATGGTGACGCGTCGGAAATGACTGCGGCACAAGCCGCCGATCTTCGACGCCAGGACCTTGTAGACAGGGGACTCCGTGTCCAGGTAGTGAAAGAACACCGTGTCGACTTCACCGGACTTGAGAAGCACCTTCATCTGATCCAGCAGAGCGCCCGCCACCTCGTCCGTAATCTGTCCGAGCAGGCCGCCGTGCATGACCGTCATGCCTCGCAACGGCCGCAGCCAGAACGCCTTGTACCCCAGACTGCACTTGATCCGCACCTGTTCGCTGTAGCCGACAGCCAGGGCCACCGGCTCCTCCCGGCGGGTCAGGAGCACGACCAGAGGACGAGCGTCCATCTGCGCGACGAGAGCGAGAAACCGCTCGGGCTCGGCGTTGAAAATCGGAGCTTCCTGCCGTTCCAGCAGGACTCTCCACGCGGGGAGAACGGAATCGATTTCTGCCGCACTTCTGGCGATGCGAATATCGTATATCGACTGGTCGATCATGTTGCTCGAAGATCCTCCACCTAAGCTGGCTTGGACGGTCCGCTCCCGCGGACTCCGCTGTCTTCCTGCGTCCCCCCTTACAGAACAGGTTGGGGACGCGTCATCACAACGGTCCGTGACGCCAATCGGGACGGCTCCCAAGCCCGGTCGTAGAAGAACCCGACGTTGGCTAGAAGAAGATACCAGACCATCGATATCTGACCGAAGTACGACACGCCGATGAATGACAAACAATGGGCGATGATCGTCACGAAGACGCCCCAGGCAAGGAAGGATTCGCCCTTGTCCCGACACCGCAACGACCAGCGAAGGGCCGCCCGGGCGCCGACGAAGAGAATCACGCAGAACAACACGAAGGCCGCGAATCCCCCGCGCACCCCCTCCAGGATGAACTGGTTGGTGACGTCCCCCAGTCCCAGCCCCCAGTGCGCCGTGCTGCGGGTCCCCAGGAACATCCACTCGCTGAAATGGCGGATCGCCTGGTCAATCAGGTAATAGCGGTGCCAACCGGTCGAACCGGAAATCACGCCGACGCGCGCGACCAACTGCCAAACCGGCGCTTTCATCACGATGTGCAGAGCGACGAGCATGGCCACCGTTCCCCAGGCCGCGGCGCGGGTGTTCAGCCGCAGGGGATACAGGAGCAACAGGACTCCGACGGCGCCCAGGGTGAGCACGGGCGTGCTCGATGCCGTGGCCATGATCATGAACGCGCTGGCGCCCACGGCCGCCCACAACAAGAGTCGGTGTTTCTGCTGCTGCTTGGCGAACCCGACGAACAAGGGCACCAACGTCGCCCAGAACAGGCCCATCATGATCGAGTGAGGAAAGGTTGCGGCGCAGCGGTAGTTCCCCTCCCGCAAACTGGTCGTCACGCGTCCGAGCAACGTGAACGGGTTTCTGCCGTAGACCCATTCCCAGGCGACAAACGGAACCATGGCGATCGCGCAGACCGCCAGCGCCACGTAGGCGAACCGCACGTCCGCCCAGGACCGCACAGTCTGGCGAAACACCCAGTACAAACCGAGCCATTCGACCATACGGCCGCAGCGATTGATGAAGGCCTCGATGCTCATCCATTGGAGGACGTAGACAATGCTGCCGACGACAAACCAGGCCAGGACGAGCTTGTCGAACCGATTCCATCGGATTGGAGTCATCTCCCCGCGAATCCACATCCGCAACAACCCCACGAGCACGAGGATTCGCAGCACCTGGAAGTCCAGGGTTTCGATCACGATCGTCTGGTCGGCCGGAACCCAACAGGCGCCGATCACATACGGCAGAAGGATGTACTTCCGCGGAAGCGCCAGGGTCATCACCGACAGGACGACCGTGATAAAGAGGGTCAGTTGTGTAATTGTTGCCTGTTCCATTGTCAAGAGCCAAACCTTTCTTCAGTAGGTCGGACCATTACTAACACACCCATCCACATCTTGGCAAGAGTCCCCTCCGCATCAGCGACGTATTATCTTCTTATCTTCCACGCCGCTGCAACCGCCACCAGAGCTTCCTCCGAAGCTTGACGAGACACGTCAGTAAAAAAGCTCGGACCCCCTCTCTCAGGGGAAAGACACCACACGTCGTCTCAATCACCGAAGGCGAACCGGGAACGCCACGCCACTTCCCGCGCAGCCGATCCGCTGCCTGAAAGAAGGAATCGTCGCATCGACCGCCGGACAGATGCTCCAGCGGGGCATCCACCGCATAGGACCACATGCCCTCCATCCGGGCTTTCAAACAGAGATCCGCTCCGTAGAAATGGAATCCTCCGAGTCCCTCATCAAATCGCAGCCCGCTCTCTCGTCGGATCGCCAAGAACACTTCGTCCAAGGCCTGGACCCTCCGGGGAAGTCTACCGAATGGCCGATCCGTATGCGGGTCTTTCACATGGCCGGCAAAGGCTCCATTGGGCCTGACCCCCATCACTCCTGCAACCCCCCATCGCGAGTCGGTCCTCTCGATCCGTTCGATCTGACCGAGAAACCGGTCCAACCAACCCTCGGGCATCCGGACGTCCTGATGGCAGCAAACGACGATGCGAGCCGTGGCCTGATCCAATCCCAGGTTCAGTGCCTCCGGCGCACTGTGGCGGTTGCCCGTGTTGTCTATACGGATGATCTCCATCCGGCCGATCGCTCCCCCCTGTTCCAGCGAACGGACCAGACAGTCCTGGAATACGTCAGGACGACTCACACAACAGACGATACTGATCTCCACAGACTACCTGTCCATTCTCATAATAATCACCGTGAGGCGGGATGCCGTGCCAAACAACCGCACCTCGCGGCTGTCGGAACGGACGCCTGCGTCGCCGTCAATGGGACTTGCCGATGTCCGCCACTTCGCGCACTGTGGGCCGTGCAGGTCGGTCCATAGGCTTTGTCTCGATCTGAGGACAGGATCCCAGCCATCGAAACCACACGTTTCGGAGCCGATCCCATTTGGCGATGGCGTGGGCGGACACCCGTGCGAGCGTTCGACCGCTGGCGGCCAGCCGTCCCGCCAGCAGCCTTCGCTCCATGACCTGAAGATCTCGGCGGAGAAGTCGTCGCAGCCGGTCGTCCAGACGGACTCCCTGTTCCAGGATCTTGCGGTCGATGTACGCGATGCTTTCGTAGAGTCGGACGGGCTCCCTGCTCGCGATGGCCGAGAGCTTGATCTCGTTGTCGTC
>CALMMH010000445.1 GCA_937868145.1 uncultured Phycisphaerales bacterium | reverse complement strand
GGAAACCTCTGGCTGTAGAAGCCTTTGGCGTCGGTCGTCACCGGACCGGCCGGGCAGCCCGACAGCTCGACTTCGCCGACGCCGGTGAGGGTGCCTTCGATCGTCCACAGAACCTCGATCCCGCTGTAATCCTGGGCCTCGACATCCGCAACTACCTTGGTGTACGGCCGGGAGGCGGGAGTGAAGCTGAAGCCGGGTTTCTCGGGAGTCACGGTGCCTTTCCACCCGTGATCGACGGTGACCGTGTAGAAGCCGTCCTGGTCGGTCGTGACCTCCGTGGGGAAGCCTTTCATCACGACGTCGGGCATGCCCGCGGAGCCCGTGATGGTGTATTGGAGGACCGTGTGCTGGTAGTCCTGGTTCTCCATGGTGCTGAGAACCATGTCGTATTCCATCTCCGGAGGATCGAACGTATATCCCTCTTTCGTGGGCACAACTTTCAGTTTCGTCTGGCCATATCGGACTTCGGCCGAGTAACGGCCGTCCGACCCGCTCTTCGGGTTGCCGGGCAGACCCTGCATGACGACGTCGGGGGCGCCGACCGAACCGGAGATGGAGAACTTGACTTCCACCGCTTTGTAGTTGTCGTTCGGGATGTTCCGGGTGATCTGCTTGTAGGGCCGCGACACGGGATCGAAACCGAATCCCATTTTTTCGGGACTGACCTCGCCGCTCCAGCCGTAGTCCACAATGGCCCTGTAGCGGCCGTTCGGATCGCTGATGACCTCGGTGGGGAAGCCGTTCATCTTGACGCCCGGCTCGCCGACCGAACCCGAAATCGTGTACATCAGCAGCGTGGCCGTGTAGTCCTGTTCGGTCAGGTTGCTGGTGACTTTCGTGGCATAGGCCCGCTCTTTCGGCTCGAATTCATAGCCCAGCTTCGTGGGCGTGACCTTGCCGGTCCAGCCGTACTCGACCTCGATGCTGTAAATGCCGCTTTCGTCGGTCGTGACAACCTGGGAGCCGGGTGAGACCCGCAGAGACACTCCGCCAAGCCCGATCGTGCCAGAGATCGTGAACTTCTTCTTGGTGATCTTCCCGATGTTCTGGCTGCGGGCCTCTGGTGCGAACAGCAAGATCGCACACAGGGCAATCACCCCGCTGAACACTGTACCGACATGTCTCCTGGCCATAGGTCTAGGTCCCTTTCTGCAGCCGTCACTACGCCATCCCACGGCTTCACATCTATCGGCAATCCCGCGCCCTTCTTTAGCAAAAACCTCCTCTGCCGTCTTGCTACACATCCTACAACTTCAGAGTGACCTTGCCTCGTTTGCCGTCCGGAGCCCTGTCCCACTCGGCATACGTGGCTTTCTTTTGTCCGTTTTCCTCAAGCACTTCGACGATCAACTGGTTCTGCGAGTTCTCGATGACCTGCTGGTTCTGGGCGTTGCGTCCCACGTATTGCAGGATCGCGGTCAACCGATACGTCCCCACCGGAATATCGGACACATCCAGAACGCCCGTGTAGGTCCGCGACTCGAAGGGCAGAAGGATGCCGGTCTGGCCGGCGGCCTCGCTGTCCATGAGGAACTGCTTGTAGATGACGTCGCCGGCGCCCGTCAGGATGCCTTTGCACTTGGGGGTGACGTGGGTCACGCCGCTGTTGAGGAAATTGGTGGTCGTGTAGTACCGTCCGGGCGTCGATTCAGCGATCGAGAGCGTCCGCCCGTCGATCACGTTCGCGGCCGCGACTTTGCCGTTGCGGATGCAGACGTTGGCCGTCTTCATTCCGGCCGGCGTCCCGTCCTCGTACGCAACGTGCAGACGAAGCGTGCCGTAGTAGTTCGAGTACTGCGTGGCCGTCGCGGGCATCCGCACGACCAGCGACAGATTCCGCTTGCCGTATTTCTGCAGCGTGAACTGCGGATTCTGCACGGTCACCCAGTCCACGCACCCGAGATCGTCGCCCTTGATGCCCGCGCCGTTGATGGCGTGAAGCATGTGCTCCGGCAGGATGAATTCCGCCGCCACGTTGATCGGGTCCTCGGATCCGTTGCCGATCATGATCGTGCCCTGCCGGGTGGCTCCGGGGATTGCATCGATAATCAGGTCGTCTTTATCCAGGTCGACGGGCGCCAGGCCGCGAGTGTCGACCGTCCGCACGTCGCCGACGAAGTCGAACTCATCGTTGATCGCGTTGCCCCTCCGGCCGTCGACGAAGAGGTAGCCCTCCACCTTGTACCGGCCGCTGGGCAGCAGGATTCCGATGTTCTCTTTGAGATTCAGCGTGACGCCGGGAATGATGCCGTTGTCCGGCAGCGTGACATTGGCGGCCTTGACCCAGTGGCCTTTCTCCGACATCCGCCAGATTCGGATCTGTCCCTGGAGCCGCGAGTAGGTGCCGCCCTTGTTGACGACGTCCATGGAGGCGATCACCGCAGCGGCGGGCTCCTCCACCGTCGGCCCGACGTACTTCAGGTGCACGCCGGTCAGCGAGACCTGGGCCTGCAGCGGGATCGTCTGGGCCTCCAGAATGATCGGGACGACATACTGGATGGACATCATCGACGTATACCCGTCGATGCTTATCTCGCGGGGCGCGGTTTCCGCGACCAACGCCGCGAAGTAGTAGCCGCGGGTGCCCGCGGGAATGTTGCCCATCATCGTGATCGGAATCCTTTGCCAGGGATCCACCGTTGCAGTGGCCACCGGACAGGTCAGCCAGTCCTTGCAGCTTCGCAAGCTGGAGAGGTCCACGGTGTTGTTCGGATCATCCGTACGAACTTCCGTCCAGACGCCGTTTTCGTCCTGGGTCAGGTCGGCAATTCGCAGCGTGACGGTTTCCGTCGTATCTCTGCTGTTGTTCTCGAGCTGGAAGTTGATCCGGACGTTGCGTCTTCCCGGCGTAACCTGCTGTCTCAGGATGATCGGCTGAACGAAAAACTCGGCGAATGCAGAGCCGTTCAGGAGCAACACGAGCCCCAAGACTCCGATAATCCTGGCTACGGACCCAGCGCCAAAACCGGAGAATGCGATCATTCGCCTGTTACAAGGATTTATGCCTGCTCGCATCGATTGCTCTCCATACACCATGATAATTCCAGATCTTTCTGTTTCCACTTGATCACTGCCTTTGAAGCGTAGAATACGTGCAGTCAGTCCTACGCCGATTCTGCGGTTTCTCTTCGGCATTCCAGAGAGGGTACTTGGCCTCTTTCTGGCGATTTCCGTGAAACACCCACCCCCA
>CALMMH010000444.1 GCA_937868145.1 uncultured Phycisphaerales bacterium | reverse complement strand
AGTCTTTGGACACCAGGAACTCGACGTGGGCCTGGACGTCGCCGAATTCCTGTTGGCTCAAGAGATTGACGGTCCTCCCGGTCGGGCCGTTGAGGATTGTCCCTGTGCCGGGCTTGGCCGCCAGCAGCTTCTCGTCGCCGGGAGCGAGCGTCGCGTCCTGAACGACGGTCCAGTCGCCCGTGTTCCCTCGCCACGCGGATAGATTGGCGCCCGTGAACGGAAGCCTCTGGCTCTCGTTGCCGGTCCCGACTGTTCCGCACATCAGAAGAACGACGACCGCCATATTTGTTCGGAATCGCTTTGCCATTGGGTTCCCCTCGTCAAATCAATCCGGTCTCACAGCAGATTCCACGGGCTCCGCATGGTTCGGCCGAGCATGCGGTTGGCTTCGTCGTTATTGACGAACCGCTCGGCTTGCGGATCCCACTTGAGTTTTTTGCCCAAGAGCATGGCGATGTTGCCGATGTGTGCGATCGTGAAACATCGCTGGCCGATCTCCGGCGGAAAATAGCATTCCTGCCGGGATTTGACGCAATCGAGGAAGTTCCGCTGCTCGCCCCGGGGTTCTGTGAACAGGTGAATCCCCTCCGGCCCGATGGTTGAAGTCAGGATGGACGCGGGCTCGGCCTCCAGGGGCGCCCGCCAGCCGCGATTGCCGATCCAGCCTTCGCTGCCTTCGAACCGCAGGCTGGGCGTGCCCGAGGTGACGATCAGCTTCACGCCGTTGGCGTAGGTGTACTCGATGTGGAACTCCTTGGCGGTGTTGTACAGCCCTTCTTTCCAGAACGTGCCCTTGCCCTCAACCTCGACCGGGCCGGTGCGTTCGGTGTTGTTGCCCCACTGGGCTCCATCGAGCAGATGGGCTCCCCAGTCGGTGAGCATGCCGCCGGAGTAGTCGAGGATCCAACGGAAGTTCCAGTGGCAGCGGTCTTTTGTGTAGGGGGCCCAGGGAGCCGGCCCCAGCCATAGGTCATAGTCGAAGCCTTCCGGCACCGGCATCGGCGTGGGGTCGCCCGGCGTATCCGGACCGGCGGGCAGCTCCACACGGATCGTGTGGACTTTGCCGACCCGGCCGTTGCGGACGAGTTCGCACATGCGGTGATAGACGTCGACGGCCCGGTCTTCTGTGGACCACTGGAAGACGCGGTTGTACCGTTTCATCGTGTCGACGAGCCTGCGGCCTTCTTCGATGGTCAATGTAGGCTTCTCGCATTCGATGTCCTTGCCGGCTTTGGCGGCCGCGATCGCGATCGGGACGTGCCAATGGTCCGGCGTCGAGATCATCACCGCGTCGATATCGGAGCGGGCGAGGATCTCGCGGAAGTCGTTGTAGACGTCGCAGTCCTCGTTGCCGTACTTTTCATCGACCAGTTTGCGGGCGGCTTCGCGCTGGGCTCGGTCCACGTCGCAAACCGCGAGGATGTGGGCGTCGGCGTGCGTGAGAAACGTCTTGAGATTCATGTCGATGCCGTGGCCGCCCGTGCCGATCAGGCCGAGCGTGATCCGTTCGCTTGCGGCGACGCTTCCCGCCATGCCCAGCGCCGAGGGACGCACGAAGTAAGGCAAGGCGACACCGCCGACGGCGAGACCGGCAGTTTGTCTCAGGAAAGCTCTACGTCCGATTGCACGCTTCATCGAAAACCTCCACGTCACTACAAACGGCTTAGAACGACAGCAGAAGCTGCCAGATGTACGTGTTGCCCAAGGCGTCGATGTCCTCCCAGATTCGTTGGACCATCGCCTTGTCGCCGGTGATCTCGGGGAGGTCCTTGATGCGTTCTTCCCAGGGGAAGCAGACGCCGGGCTTGACTCGCGGGGGCGTCCGTCCGGCCATTCCCTGGACCTTTTTGCGGGACTCCACCGACGACGGCAGATCGCACGGCGGCGTCGCCACCGGAGTCTTGTAGGAGCCGGCGGAGTAGACGCCATGTTCCCGGCAGACCTGCGTCATCATCTTCATGTTCTCGATGCTCGTGTCGTCCTGCATGATCGCCCCGGCGTCCATGATGTAGCCGCCGTCTTTGGCCACTTCCTGGATCACTCGCATCACGAAGTCCCGGACCTCCTCGGGAGAGCCGTAGCTCAGGAGCATGTTCGGGATGCCGCCGCTGATGGCGAACTTGTCGTGCAGTTTCCTGTGGACTTCGAAGATGTCGTCCTGATCGCAGTGGAACACGATGCTGCGGTCCGGCAGCTCGCGGAAGGCGTCGAAGTGGGCCCGCCAGCGGCCCTCGCCGTAGAAGAGGGTCTGGTGTCCGTTCTTCCAGAACTCCTCGATGCACGGCTTGAGCGTCGGCCAGTAGTGCGACTCGAACTGCTTGGGATTGATGAAGGGCACGCAGCCGCGATGCATCCAGAATCCGATCGGCGCCAGCTTGCCCGGGTCGCACGTGGTCAGGCCTACGTTGACCAGGTGCGGCATCAAGGCCTCGGCGGCCTTGAGCACTTTCTTGGGCTGCGTGTGCATGTCCATCGTCAGGCCGATGTAGCCGCGCATCTTGTCGGCCAGGATGTCGAAGGGGGCCTTGAAGATGCCCGCGATCGCGCCGGCGACCCCGCAC
This sequence comes from uncultured Phycisphaerales bacterium, assembly GCA_937868145.1. GTDB lineage: Bacteria > Planctomycetota > Phycisphaerae > Sedimentisphaerales > Anaerobacaceae > PLanc-01. The sequence continues at coordinate 768 of CALMMH010000444.1, read as the reverse complement.
TCCGAGCGAAGCCTGGCGACCTGCGGTCCGAAGGCGTAGAAGTACTGGAGCATGGCCATCGCGCTTTTGACCAGAGCCAGGTTGTTGCGATAGGTCGAGGGCTCGCCGATCTCGCTGACCTCGGTCGAGACGCGGGGCAGCCAGGTGTTGTAGAGGAAGGCGGTCGGATCGTCGATCAGCTCGTCGTACTCGTCCTCCTTCATGAACGCCTTGTCCTCGGGCGGCTCGATGTAGTTGAAGCCGACCGTGGCGGGGATGCCCACGCCGGGAATGCCGTAATACTTCAGGCCTGCGGCCTGGGCCAGTCCGGTCCAGACGTAGACCATGTTCGCGACGACCGCATCCCACTGGAAGTCCTTGGCGGTCTTGACGGCGGCCTCGAACGCCTTGTTGTAGTCGTGGGCCACGTCCTGGCAGGTGAAGCCGGCGTACTTGGCCGTGAACTCGGCCACGAACGGCCGCATGGGGATCCTGTCCGGCTTCTCGTTCCGCATCGCCGTGACGTATCGGTTCAGTCGCTGTTGGTAGAGCTGCTCCATATCCTGCGGCATCGCACTAACCCCTTGAGATCTACTATCGTCAATTTACGATTTACGATTGGGTCCACGATGTCGGCCGAGAGAATCGTAGACCCACTGGGCCACCCGCCCGCACGACAGCCACAGGATACCCCAACTCCCAAGCGGCATCAACGGCAATATTGCTGTGCAGGGGGCCGACGGACCATTTGACGGCGTTCCCTTGTCTCGCCTGCTCTGCCACGCTATG
>CALMMH010000443.1 GCA_937868145.1 uncultured Phycisphaerales bacterium | reverse complement strand
GACACGCGTCATGCCTTCTGGACCGACATGTTGTCGCACATCTTCAGCGGTCCGGACGATCCGAATTACTCCGTAATCGAGATCCGGCCGTACTCCATCGAGTACCTCTCTCCCGGGTCGCACAAACCGGAAGTCTGGACCGCCGAGTGACAAGGAAGTAGATCATGACAGATGCCACCCCGATCATGATGGATGATGGAGGAGCAGAAACCGCGACAGCAAACGCCATCAAAGCGTCAGGAGCGATCGTACACGTGGAGCCCCAGGACTTCGAGGCGATTCTCAGCAAGTCCGAGGCCCCGCTCGTCGTACGCGCCGAAGGCGGGTTTCTCTCCCGCAAGTACTCCTATCTGACGAGCTACAAAGGGCTGATCTTCTATACGAAGACGCCGATCCCCGTGCGTTTGCCCATAAAGGCCGAATTGATCGCCGCGAGGAAGATCTGGACTCCCCAGTAGACGACGCTATCCAAGGTTCGCCAGCCGCTTTCGATAGAGGCGGGTCTGGAGGGCGTTTTGCCAGGCGGTCCAGTTCGATTCGCTCGTCTCGGCGTCGATGGCGCTGGTCACCTGGTCCATCTTGGCGTCGAGATCGTCGAGATAGCAAACCATGAAGGCTTCGGCCGTAGCGGGCAGCTTCGGCGACCCAAACTCGTATTCCCCGTGGTGGGACAGGATGATGTGGCTGAGCGCATCCACGATCTCCGGATCGATCTTCGTGCCGGCGGCGCGGAGGGCGTCGACCTTGCGGTGGATCATCAGCAGACTCTTGCTGATGTGCCCGATGAGCTGGCCTGAATCGGTGTACGAGAACGCCATATCGTAGGCGAGTTCCTCGGTCTTGCCCATGTCGTGGAGAAAGACGCCGGCCAGGACCAGGTCCGCTTGCACCTTCGGATACAGCGGCAGGATCGCTTTGGCCACGCTGAGCATGCCGTGCGTATGTTCCAGCAGGCCGCCGATGCAATCGTGGTGCATCTTCATCCCGCCGGGAGCTGAGCAGAAGCATTTCATCAGGTCCTTGTCGGCCAGGAACGCCTTGACGATCGCCGCAATCTGCGGGTGCTGAATCGCGCCGACGATCTCCTGCACCTCTTTGAACATCTTGTCGCAATCTTTCGTGGTCCGCGCCAGGTAGTTCTCGACGTTCACCTTGCTCGGATCGATGGCCGCGATCGTGTTGATCACGATCTGGAGGTTGTTCTGGTACAACTCGCTGCGGCCCTGGATGTGGACGAACCCGGGCTTGGGCAGCGACTTGTAGACGATCTCCGACGCCTGCCACATGCGCCCGTTCAGCTGGCCCGTGCGGTCGCACAAAAACATCGCGATATACAGATCCCCGCGGGACGTGCTACGAAGGATCGGGTCGCGAACGACGTAGACCTCGTTGAGAGTTTCGCCCGCCCCGATCTGATTGATGAACTTGTGTGTATGTGCCTGCGCCGCCTGTGCCATCATGGCCCCCGTACTCAGCAGAGTGTGCTTTGCACACCGTTTCGATCTCATTCTTTGCGAAGCGCGCACGGCGCACTCCACATCTCTCAATCACTCGGGGGCCATCTTAGTGGCCACCTGCGGTCGCCGCAAGGGACCACTCGCAGGATTGCCAAAAAAACGGATGTACGAATCCGGCCGATCGCGTGCTTGACCGACGGCGCGAGACCGCATACGATGGGTTCATGAGATTCCCTGAAGAGCGTAATTCGATTGATGCCATGGAGATACTGGCCCGACTGCGCCGCTGGTGGCCGATCATCGCGGCCGGCGCCCTGCTGCCCGTGGCTGCCGCCGCGACGGGAACCATGGTCTACACCGTGCAGCCGGAGGAACGGGCCGTGGTCAAACGCTTCGGCGCGGTGATCCGGACCACCGATCCCGGCCTGCATTTCAAGTTGCCGTTCGGGATCGACCGTGTACAGTGCGTCGCCACCGAACGGGTCCTCAAAGAGGAATTCGGTTTCCGCACGGCCGCTGCGGGCGAGCCCACACGGTACTCCGAACGCGAGTTCCCCGATGAATCGCTGATGCTGTCCGGGGACCTGAACATCATCGATGTCGAATGGGTCGTCCAGTACCGGATCGCCGACCCCATCAAGTTCCTGTACAGCATGCGGGAACCCACGCGGACCCTGCGGGACTTGTCGGAGTCGGTTATGCGGCGAGTCGTGGGCAATCACCTGGGCAGCGAGATCCTGACGACCGCGCGAGTGAAGATCGCCAGCACCACCCGCGAGGAGATCCAGGCGGCCATGGATCTGTATGAGACCGGCATCCACATCGTTACGATAGAGCTGCAAAACGTGGTGCCGCCGCAAGCGGTCCAGCCGGCGTTCAACCAGGTGAACGAGGCCCGACAGGAACGCGAACGCATGATCAATGAAGCGACCAAGCAGGCCAATGAGGCAATCCCCCGCGCCAAAGGCGAAGCCAATCGCGCGATCGCCGAGGCACAGGGGTACGCCGCCGAGCGGACCAATCAGGCGCTGGGCGAGGCGGCGCGATTCCGCTCCATCTTGGCAGAATATCAGACAGCGCCGGAGGTCACGCGTCGGCGCATGTATCTCGAAGCGTTGTCCACCGTCCTGCCTGAAGTTGGATCGGTGCTGGTGGTTCAAGAGGGCCAGAGCGCTCCTGTGCCACTGCTGCATCTCCGCGAGGGACAAACGCCGAAGGAGGTCGCCCCATGAGACGCATCGCGCCAGCCCTTTTCGTTGTCGGCCTCCTCGCGGCGGTCATCTTTCTCGGCAGCGGCCTGTTCGCCATCGACCAGGCCGAACAGGGCATCATCGTGCAGTTCGGCGAGCCCGTCGGCACGGTGATCAGCAAGCCCGGCCTGCACTGGAAACGCCCCTTCATCCAGGAGGTCCGCCGGTTCGACAAGCGTTTGTTGGCCTGGGACGGGGACGTCAGCCAGATCCCCACCCTCGGTCGCGAGTTCATCGTCGTCGATACGACGGCTCGCTGGCGGATCGTCGATCCCCTGCAGTTCCTCCGCTCCGTGCGCGACGAATCGGGGGCCCGCACCCGCCTGGACGACATCCTCGACTCGGTGGTGCGGGACATCGTCTCCGGCGCCGATCTGGAGGAGATCGTGCGGTCGCACGATTGGGACGTGGACCCCAACAAACTGGACGAAGCGATCGTCCGCGAGGGCATGGCCCTGGAGAAACCCAAGATGGGTCGCGAGCGTCTCGAACAGAAGATGCTCGCCGCCGCCGCCGGCCTGATGCCGGGGCTGGGCATCGAGATCGTGGATATCCGCATCAAACGTATCAATTATATCGAGTCCGTTCGCCGACAGGTGGAGAGCCGAATGATCGCGGAACGCCAAAGCATCGCCGCGAAGTTTCGTTCGGAAGGCGAGGGACGCAGCCAGGAAATCCTGGGGCAGATGGAGCGTCAGTTGCGTGAGATTCGTTCGGAAGCGGCCCGCCAGGCCGAGGAAATTCGCGGCAAAGCCGACGCCGAAGCCACACGGACGTACGGAGCCGCCTACGGCGCCGATCCCGAGTTCTTTGCGTTCTTCCGCACCCTGGAAAGCTACAAAGCCCTGGGCAAGAACACGACGCTGATGATCGACGCCGATTCGGAGTTCTTCCGCTATCTGCAAACGACCCTGAAGCCGTGACGGTGACCCGGACCGAGGTCTGTTCGGCGGCCATCGCATCCCACGCGAATCCCATTTCCTGCTCG
>CALMMH010000442.1 GCA_937868145.1 uncultured Phycisphaerales bacterium | reverse complement strand
GGGCCTCAGCGACATCAGCCGCAGCGTCACCGGCGACGTCGGCGAAGAGAACTGATGGAAACGGACTGGTCTGGTTGGTGTAGTAGGTGATTCGAGCGGAGAAGGGGGCGAGGGTCCGGGCCCCGCATCATGGGGGACGGTCACCGGCCCCTGGACTCAGGCCGGTGACGAAACGGGAGGCTTGTTACGAGGCGACGGCCAGGGCTTCGGAGTGGAGCTCCATCAGGTGTTCCAGATAAGCACGCAGCTCTCTCTCGGAGAACTTGGCGAGGAACTCGGCCTTGGCGGTCTTGTTGATCTCCCGGATCGATTCAATCAGTTCGGTCTTGTCCATCATGTTCTACCATCCTCAAAGGCACGCCACGTTCGTTGTTCACGACCACCGGCTTATCGGCACCGGTTGGGGCATTCCTTTAGCACCCCCGCAAAGACCGCCTCAACGCCCCATAACCGGACACACCATAGAGATTAATCCGTCCGTCCGAAGCCACTAGGCCTAGTGTCACTCTCTCGCGACCGGATCAGCCCTTCGGCAATTGTCCCATAAAATCCGACACGCAAATTCCATTGCTGCGTCCAGAAAAAATGTTCGAATCGCGGCAAAATCCGGATCTTTTCTCCGCATGGGCGCGATAACGATCGCCGGTCCGAGCCCCGCTGCGTGGAATCGAGGCCTCCGAACTCTACGGCGGCAATATCAACCTGGGCACGGTGGAGGGGATCAACTCCAGCCGGGCCATCGGCGTTCAAATTCCCTTCCGGAATCTGCCCATGCCCACTGATTCCTCCAGATTGCCAATAAATCACTTAAAAAAGCTCTTGAGGTCCAGCGCGACGCGGGTGTATCATATTAAGTTTCAGGATCGGTAGAACTGCTAAAAAACGATGAAAACGTTGTTGGAGGTTCGACAGTGGCAGCAACGGGCGACATTCGGAACGTGATTCTTTTAGGGCACGGCGGCAGTGGCAAGACCTCGCTCACCGAGGCCATCCTGCACACGACCGGCGCCATCAGCCGGCTGGGGAGCGTTGACGAGAAGTCCACCGTCAGCGATTACTATGATGAGGAGAAAGAGCATCTGCACTCGATTCTCGCCTCCGTCGTGAACGCACAATGCGATGGTAAGCTGATCAATCTCATCGACGCCCCGGGGTCTCCGGACTTCGTCGGTCCGGCCATCGCCGCGATGCCGGCCGCCGAGACGGCGATCGTCGTGGTCAATGCGATGTCGGGGATTGAAACCAACACGCGAAAGCTGTTCGCTCTGGCCGGCGAGATGGGCAAGGCCCGCATGATCGTGATCAACAAGATCGCCGCCGAGAACGTGGAGCTGCCCGAGTTGATCAAGAACATCCAGGAAACCTTCGGTTCCCAGTGCCGGTGCGCCAATCTGCCGTCGGCGGACAAGAAGTCCGTCATCGACTGCATCGAGAACGCCGGCGGCGACTCCCCCGTCATGAGCGTGGCGGACGCCCACACCCAGATCATCGAAAACGTCGTCGAGGCGGACGACGCCATCATGGAGCGGTATCTGGGCGGAGAAGAGATCCCGGCGGCGGAGATCGCCACCGTGTTCGGCAAAGCCCTGCGGATCGGCAAGTTGATCCCGATCGTCTTCACCGAGGCCCGCTGCGAAGTCGGCATCAAGGAGCTCCTGGGCCTGATCACCAAGTACGCGCCCTCCCCCGCCGACGCGGAGCCCGCCAAGCTGGTCGACGGCGAAAAGGCGACCGAGTTGAAGGCGGATCCCGCCGGTCCGCTGGTGGCCGTGGTCTTCCGCGTCGCCTTCGACCCGCGGTCGAACATGAAGTACTCGACGATGCGGGTCTTCAGCGGCACGCTGAAGTCCGATACGAACATGATGCACAACGACGATAAAAAGGGTCTGCGGCCCGGCCACATCCTGAAGCCGCAAGGCGGCGAAACGAAAGAGATCGCCGCCGGCGCCGCGGGCGACATCGTCACGTTGGGCAAGCTCGAAGAACTCAAGATCGGCGACCTCATCCACGATGGTCGCATCTCCGGCAAGTACCAAATGCCGGTGTTCCCGGAGCCGATGTTCTCCCTGGCGATGGAGCCGGCCTCCCGCGGCGACGAACAGAAGATCGGCGGCGCCCTCGACCGGCTCCGCGAGGAAGACCCCTGCTTCAAAACCACCCGCGACGCGCAGACCAAGGAACTCGTGGTCCATGGTCTCGGCGATCTCCACCTGCGGATCATGATCGAAAAGATGGCGAACCGCTTCAAGCTGGCGGTCAACACGAAAGAGCCCAAGATCCCCTACAAGGAAACGATCACAGGCAAGGCCGAAGGCCACTACCGTCACAAGAAACAGACGGGCGGCTCCGGCCAGTTCGGCGAAGTCTATCTGAAGGTCGAGCCCGCCGAGCGGAACAGCAATCCGCCGCTGCAATTCAGTTGGGACATCTTCGGCGGCTCGATTCCCGGCCAGTACGAGCCCGCGGTCCTCAAGGGCGTCAACGACGTCATGGTCAACGGTCCCGTGGCAGGGTTCCCGATGCAGGACGTCAAAGTCTCGGTCACCGACGGCAAGTACCACCCGGTGGATTCAAAGGAAATTGCCTTCCGAACCGCAGGCAAAGGCGCGTTCATCGACGCGATCAAGAAGGCAAAGCCCGCCCTGCTGGAGCCGATCGTGAACATGGAAGTGACGATCCCGGCTGAGAACGTCGGCGACATCGCCGGCGACCTGTCCTCCAAACGCGGCCGCGTGATCGGCCAGGACATGCTGCCGGGCAACTTCATCGTGATCAAGGCCCAGGCGCCGCTGTCGGAAGTGTCGCAGTACAGCAGCCAGCTCAAGAGCGTCACCGGCGGCCGGGGCAGCTTCTCGATGACCCTGAGCCACTACGAGCCGGTCCCGCCGAACGTCCAGCAGCAGGTCGTCGCCATGTACGGCAAGAAAAAGGACGACATGGAAGAGTAAGCTCTTCCGCACACCACGGTTACAGCGGGCTCGGCATCCCCTCAGGATTCCGGGCCCGTTTTCATTTTGCTTGACGTGGAATGCAGGCCCTGTTTAATCCCTACCATCGCCGTCGCGTTGCCCTCGCGCCACGGAAGGCATTCGTAGGAAGCCAGCATCTCGTGGCCACTTTTTTCCGGGAAGATCAACTATGAGGCCGATTGTGAAGAC
>CALMMH010000441.1 GCA_937868145.1 uncultured Phycisphaerales bacterium | reverse complement strand
TCCTCGATCCGCACGCCCTCGGTATCGTACGCACTCACGACCGGGAATACGGTGGCTGCTCTGCCGTCGTTGTCCACCATGCAGTCGGCCATGAGGGATTTGTCGATGGCGAAGGTGTTGCCGTTTCGTCCGGTGATGCGTGCGACGGTCGTGTGGAAGCCTCCGGCCCCTTTGTCCCAGATGGCGACGCCGCAACCGACGGCGAATCCGTTGGGGTCACGGACCGTGATCTGTTCCTCGCCGAAGTCGCCGTCCAGGGCCAGGGCCGAGACGGTTCCGGCCGCCTTTCGCAGGACGGTCTTGCCCTTGACCCCTCGAACGGTCACGTTTGCGCGAAGATGCAGCGAGTCGTGCATGAGGTACTCACCCTCGCCGATCTCGACGACACCGCCCCCGAGGCCGGCGACGTAATCGACCGCCGCCTGCAGGACGCGATTGTCGCTGCCGGTCAGGTCCGCATTGGCGATGCCCACGGTGATGTGAGGCCGCTGGGACATCTCGGAGTGCATCGCCTTGGGCAGTTGCTGTTCCGGCGGTTTGGGGGAGAAGTCGGGCGTCGAGTCCGCCGCGAACGAGACGGATGCGAGCAGAAGGATGATTGCGAGGGTCGAGTGGACGATGGTATGTGTCATTGCGGACCTCCTGATGGGTCGTTTGCCGAGCGTTTCTGCAACGAAGCGAAAGAGATTATGCGAAGGCGGGGCGGCTTTGTCAATGTCGCTCGTCCTTGACATTTCCGCCGGCTTGCAGTAGACGAAGCGGTGGACGTTGTCCGGGAGACCATTCGACTATGACGGATACATCGCGACTCGATGAACGCGGACTGGAAGACTGGCTCAGCGAGCCTACAGGGGCCACGCGCCAAATGCTTGCTGAAACGCCGGGGGATGTTGTGGTTCTGGGGGCCGGGGGCAAGATGGGTCCCACGCTGGCCATGATGGTCAAGAAGGCCGCTCCGGCAAAGATGGTCTATGCGGTTTCTCGCTTCAGCGACAAATCGCTCCGCGGGCGGATCGCGGAAAAAGGGATCACGGTCGTCGAGGCCGATCTGCTCGACGAATCGGCGTACACCGATCTGCCGGAAGCGCCGAATGTGTTGTTCCTGGCCGGGATGAAGTTCGGAGCGTCGGGCAATCAGCCGCTGACATGGGCGATGAATGCCTACGTGCCGGCGCTGGTCGCACGCCGGTACGGCCGCTCGCGGATCGTGGCCCTCTCGACGGGCAACGTGTATCCGTTTGTCGATCCCGCAGGCGGCGGGGCGACCGAGGCCGCTGTTCCGGCTCCGGTCGGGGAATACGCCCAATCGTGCCTGGCCCGCGAGCGGATCTTCCAGTATTTCTCCGGTCGCTTCGGCACGCCGACGACGCTCATCCGCCTCAACTACGCCAACGAGCCCCGCTACGGCATCCTCGTTGACTTGACGCAGAAGATCCTTCACGACGAGCCGATCGACGTGACGATGGGCTCGGTCAATGTGATCTGGCAGGGCGACGCGAACAATTACATCATCCGGGCTCTGAACATCGCCGCGACCCCGCCGGCCATTTTGAACATCACAGGGCCCGAGACGCTGAGCGTTCGCGACCTGGCTCAGCGGATCGGCCGGCTGCTCGGCAAAGAACCTCGCTTTGTTTCGCAGGAAGCGGCCACGGCCCTGCTGTCCAATGCGTCCAAGTGCGTCGAGCGGTTTGGCCCGCCGGGGGTGGGCCTTGACGAGATGATTCGTTCTATCGTGACGTGGGTCGCGGCCGGCAAGCCGGTCTTGAACAAGCCCACGAAGTACAACGTCCGTGACGGACGGTTTTGAAAGGGCGTTCCATGGTTGGGCCGAGCATCTTCGAGAAACTGTGGGAGGGCTGCGTGATCCCGGCTCATTCGCTGGCGTTGACCGCCGCGAACAAGCTGGACGAACGGTATCAGAAGGCACTGACCCGCTACTACCTGGCGGCGGGAGCAGGGGGGCTTGCCGTCGGCGTCCACACGACGCAGTTTGCCATCCACGACCCCAAGGTGGGCCTGTACCAGCCGGTGCTGGAACTGGCGATCTCGACCGCCGAGGAGGCCGTGACCACCCACAAGATCGAGCCGCCGATCCTGATCGCGGGTCTCGTGGGCAACACGAGCCAGGCGGTGCGGGAGGCGCAGCTTGCCGTCGATCTGGGTTACCATCTGGGTCTGCTCTCGCTGACCGCCCTTCGCGGCAAGTCCGTCGACGACCTGATCGATCACGCCAGGCAGGTTGCCGAGATCATCCCGATCATGGGTTTTTACCTCCAGAGCACGATCAGCGGGATGACCCTGCCGAAGGAGTTCTGGTCGCGTTTCGTGGAGATCTCGAACGTGCGGGCGATCAAGATCGCCCCGTTCAGTCGCTACCAGACGCTCGATGTCCTGGAAGCGGTCGCCCAGTCGGGCCGAGCGGACAGCATCGCTCTGTACACCGGCAACGACGACAACATCCTGGTCGATCTGGCGACACGGTTTACGTTCCAGACCGGGCAGGGCGAGGTCCCGCTTCACATCGTGGGCGGTTTGCTCGGCCAATGGGCCTGCTGGACGAAACGGGCGGTCGAGCACCTGACGATGATCAAGGACATCCGCAGGACGCGCGGCCCGGTCCCGATGGAACACCTGACCCTGGCGGCCCAAATGACGCTGGCGAACAAGGCGATTTTCGACGCCGACAACGCCTTCGCCGGCAGCATCGCAGGCATCTCGCACATCCTAAAGCGCCAGGGCTTGATGCGTCACATCGGTGCGCTGGACCCCGCGGAGCGTCTCTCCCCCGGCCAAACGCAGCGGATCGACGAGATCATCCGCATGTATCCCCACCTGACCGACGACGTGTTTGTCCAGGCGAACCTGGACGCGTGGCTCGCGTAGGGGGCAGGTTCTCAACCCACGCGTTCCTGCCGGGAAGAAACCGCTTTTGAATTCCACCGTCGGCTGTGGTATCCTGTAAGGCTGGTCGGCCCAGAGGGTACGGGCATGACGGCCCGGGCGCCCGTTGTTCTCAGACGTAGCGTAAGGAGGCACGGTATGAGCGGCATCTTCGGCGTCGTATCGAAAGAAGACTGTGCGGAACTCCTCTTCTACGGGACGGACTACCACTCCCACCTTGGCACGGAGTACGGAGGCCTGGCGGTCCTGGGGGAGGGTTTCGTACGTCAGATCCATGACCTTCGCCAGAGCCAGTTCAAATCGAAGTTCTTTGGGGACATCGGCCGCATGCGCGGCAACAAGGGCATCGGCGTCGTCAGCGGGATGGACGAGCAGCCCATCTACCTGAACTCCCGATTCGGGCCCTTCTGTCTGGCCACCAGCGGCATCGTGGAGAACGCCGAGGAGCTTGCGGTCGCGATGCTCAAGAAGGGAATGTCCTTCAGCGAGGTCAGCCCCCGAGGCGTC
>CALMMH010000440.1 GCA_937868145.1 uncultured Phycisphaerales bacterium | reverse complement strand
TCGCGAGCGGCCTTGGCCATCGCCAACAGGGCTTCCACGAGCGTGTTGTGAAACTTCGCAGCGACAACCGCCGAGGCTATCTCCCTTCGAACGTCCTCCACCATGCCTATCACCAGCTTGCGCAGGTCCAATTGCAGCGGTTCGTCACCGGTTCGATGCAGATCGAACTCATAGCAATCGTCCACGTCCGGCACGGCCAATGATTCCAGAGCCATCGGCAACTGCGCATCGAAGTGGTTGAAACCGCCCAAGCCCAGCATCGCGGCGACCGCGTCGAAGACCCGGCCCAGGCTGGAGGTGTTCACGACGTTGAGCCGTCTGTCGATCTGCTCGTCGATCAGTCTGAGCTTTCCGGCGTCGGGTTCGATCCGTTCGAGCAGCCACGCGAATTCATCCAGTCTAAAGTCCGCCCCATAGGCTTGCTTCAGAAGTCCCAGAAGCGGCCGGACCGCTTCTTTGCTCGCCTTGTCCCCACCAGCCAGCGGATAGTACGCCAAGTGCCCGAACCGCGTGAACTGCGTGAGCGATGCGATCATACACTCGCATCCCCAGATTGCGCCGTCCGTGCCATAACCGGTTCCGTCGCATTCGATGCCGATCACAGGTCCGGTCATTCCGCGTTCGGCCAGAACGGAAGCGATGTGAGCCCAGTGATGCTGGATCTCGATCACCCGGACATCCGGACGAGATTTCGCATACTGCGTGGAGAAGTAGCCCGGGTGCAGGTCGCACGCGACAACGCTCGGCTTGACTTCGAAGAGCCCGGCCAAATGCCGAATCGAGTCCATGTAGTGATGGTAGACCGCGGCATCCTCCAGATCGCCGATGTGCTCGCTGAGGATGAGCTGGTTGCCCTTCACGAGGCAGAACGTGTTCTTCATATCCGCGCCGGCCGCGAAAATCTCCTGCGGCGAAGGATCCTTCATCAGGATCGGCGTCGGCACGTATCCCCGGGCCCGCCGAAGCACGACCCGCTCGTCGGCGACGAAGTACACGATCGAGTCGTCCACCTGCCGATAGATCTCGCGGTCGTGCATGAGGAACGCATCCGCCACATCGGCCAGCCGCTCCAACGCGAGGTCGTTCTTGCAGATCAAGGGCTCATCGGACAGATTCGCGCTGGTCATGACGAGCACATCGAGCCCCTCGGCGAACAGCAAATGATGCAACGGCGTGTAGCAGAGCATGAATCCGAGCGAGTTGACGCCCTGCGCCACGGCCGATGCTATCGCACATCCCTCACGTCTCGGCAGCAGCACAATCGGGCTCTCGGCGCTCCTCAATACCTGTTCGGCCGCGAGATCCACGACAGCGTGCTTTCGCACCTCCTCGACGCTGCGCGTCATCAGAGCGAAGGGCTTGAAATCCCGGTGCTTTCGCCGGCGCAGCTCGAGAACCGCATCGTTGTTGAACGCATCGCAGGCCAGATGGAATCCGCCGAGCCCTTTGACCGCAACGATCTTGCCCTGTCGCAACAGTCTCGCGGTCTCGGCGATCGTTTCATCGTTGCCGGTCGTCAGCGTCTTGCCGGCACGGTCGGTCAGCCACACCTTCGGCCCGCACCGAGGGCACGCCACCGGCTGCGCGTGGAACCGGCGATCCGCAACATCGTGGTACTGTCCCGCGCACCGCTCGCACATCTTGAAGACGGACATCGTGGTGTTGGGCCGATCGTAGGGAATCGTCTTGATGATCGAGTACCGGGGTCCGCAGTTGGTGCAATTAATGAAAGGGTAGCGATAGCGAAAATCCCCTTTGTCGCTGAGTTCACCCAAACAGTCCGCACACACGGCGGTGTCGGCCGAAACCTCCGAGAGCACGGCGCCATCGGAGCAGCTTCCGCGGATGACGAACCCCTGCTCATGCTCGCAAAGCGGCAGATCCCGGACCTCGCAGGACTCGATCCGCGCCAGCGGTGGCTTGTCGGACGACGTCAGCCGATCCACGAAATCATCGATTCGGCCTTCCTGGCCCTGGAGCTCGATCGTGACCCCCCGTGTGTCGTTCAGGACGAAACCGGTCAGTTCCAGAGACACCGCCAGTCTGTGCACCGTCGGCCGGAACCCCACCCCCTGCACACGGCCTGTCACCCGTATCTCTTTTCGCTCCATCACGCTCCTTATCCGAAACCGCCGCCTTGGGTTGGGAGCGGAAGAACGGAGCCGAACCCTCCGGCGCTGTTCCTTCGCAGCCCCATCAACGCCAGGGCGCGATAGATCGCCGAGCGGAAATGCGAAGGACGGCGAAACTCCGCGGGGCGAAGCGAAAGATCTTCGGCCGCATCCTGCAGGTGAATCGCGATGCCTGCGTCCTTCCAGCGAAGCAGCACGTGAACGAGGTCCTCCGCCGGGAGGATCGTCTCCTGAATGACAATCGCCTGCGTGATTCCGCGGGAGGCCAGGAACCTGGCCGACGGAAAGTCCTGGGGAAAAACCATCCAGCGATTGTCGTACACGCCGGGAGCAGGCTTGTTCTGCCCCTGGAGCCGACGCGAATCGAGCAGGAACACCGGCGGATTGTCCCCGACAATCGCATTTCGCACGTGCTCCGGCGGCGAGACAGAAAGTATTTTTACCAGGGTCGAGACGTCGGCCAGCACGCACTTGTCCGAGGGAACCCCCTCCCGACAGCCCGAGGTCGTGTTGTACAGCGGGACCGGCCGATAGCCGTCTCCGGCCAGGTCCAACCCCGCAGCCAGGGACTGAACGCCCGGCAGATCGACCACGATCGCCGTGTCGCGTCTGGTCCCGATGCGGCATCGCAGGCCGGACTCACATTGGATGCCCGCGGGCGAAGCCTGATTCGCCTGTTCGTCGATCTCCGCGAACAACACAGCCTTGACCCACGGCGACCACTCATCCTGGGCGGGCGCCCAGATCTCGTATAGATCTCTTCCTGTCATCCACGCTCTCCCAGGGCAACCACCGGGGTCTCCTTTGCTTCGGTTCTTCGATCCTTGGGAACGCCTCCCCCTATGAGGATGGCAATTTCCTGTGCTCGCCCATCGATCAGGGGCACGCTGGACGCTCGTCCGTACAGTCCGCAAGCCTTCCCAGCCACCACGAATACGCCCACGCAGGGGTAGAGGTTTTCGACGACGGCAACCGCCGCAACCGCCGTGAAGCGTCTCTGCGCCACCCAGAATCCGGGGTGCCTGGCCGCGTGCCTGGCGATCTCTCGCCATTCCTTGTCGGCCGTGACTCCTCGGATGCCGATCCACTCGCCGACGCGCCCCAGCGCGGGCTTGAGGACCCATTCCGCATTGTTGCGCCAGTCAACTTCGCGAGGATCGCACGTCCGCGGCAGAAGAGATCGCCAGGTCGGCACAGGGGTCCTGAGCCGGTCCCAAACCAGCGGGAATCGCTTGCTCTGGGAGATCAGCGCATAGCCGGGATTGCTCTGTGGCGTGACACTGCCGTGAAAATATCGTTGCCAGCCGTTCCGTCGTGGAATGTTCAGGAGCCACTCGGCCGGGAAGAATCGCACGATGCCGTCGAAGTCTCTTCCGCCGCCGGCCGGGCGAGCGACCCCGTCGACCCAGAGCAGATCCGCAGGGCTTGCCAGCACCGGCTCAAGCCCCTCGGCTGCAAAACGTTCCGCCAGGAACACCATCACCTGCCGGTCGTCCGTATACGCAGAGGCATGCACCAAGGCGATACGAGCCCCCCTGCCGAGCGACGAGGCCACAGCGCGTGCGTACTGCTCGCCGACGTCGGGGGCCGCACAGGTCCCGGGATAGCACCCGCACGCCAACTCGGCGAACGCGCACGACTCGATAAACCCGCCGGGCACATCGGAGTTGGCCTCCGAGATCTGCCAGCCTTCCTCCGCAAAATGGAAATCGAATCGCATGATCCGGGCCATCGCCTTGCACGGGATTTGACGTGCGGTGCGGGTGCAGGCCTTCTGTAGCCGCCGGCCAAGCCCCAGCAGCCTGCACAACTCGGGCCTGCCCAGAATCTCCTCTTCCGCTGCCAGCGCTTCGGCCCACAGTTGCTCGGACTGGCGTCGCAACTGGTCCCAGGCCTGCGCATCGAGAATCAGGCACCGGCGTCCAAGGGACTCGACATCTTCGAACTGGCTGTCCCACTTGTGGTGGTCGAAAATCATCCGCAGACGCAGGTCGTGGAACTGCGCTTCGGGGATCGGGTCGGGAACGGTCCACGGCGGATTCATGGATGCCCCTGCCAGACGAAGACATAGAGAAATGAAACCGCCACATAGATCGACGCGACAAACAGGCCCACCAGGGAATCCCCGTTGCGAGCATTCGGATCCGGGGACTGCACCCGTTCGATCATAACCGCCAACGCCGTCAGCGGCAGGACGGGCCATGCCCTGATGACGAAATCCCGGACCGTGGCCTCCGCCGACACCCAGTCGCCGGCGACAGCCCGTCCAAGGATCATGCCTATGGCAATCAGGAAACCGCCCAGCCGAAGGCCTCCGTCCACAGACCGATCGACGGTGACCAGATCACTGATGGCCGTGAAACGCTCCACGAGTGCCCAGAGCCCGAAGAAGGCGCCCGTGGACAGTCCCGCACTGAACACCACGACCCACCAGCCGGGCCCGTTGCCGATGTTGGCCCCGGCGAAAGAGAATGTAATTCCGGCAATCGCCCCGGCGGTCGCGAAGGCAGCCGCCAGGTTCTGACGCTCGATCACGTCATCCCGCGGGCTGATGCCGAGAAAACCCAGCCAGAGGGCGCAAAACCCCACCCACGCCGCTCCTGCAACCGTGTAGAACATCAGATAGGTCCCGCTGTAGCGAACATCGTTGGCCGCCCACAGCCGCAGAACCATGAAAAGCATCGCAAGGCAGATCGGAGGCGTGGCGATAAAGATCGAGCGGCCCGTGTTTCGAACCGCCAAGACTCTGACCCGCGTGGCTGCGTACCACCGGTACCAGGCCAATGCCGCTACCCCCAGGGAGACCAGCAGAATCATCGTTTCGTCGCCGGACATTGCTCAGATCCGATTGAAAGGATTGGTGATGGCCGACACAACTCGCAAACCCGGCCCTTGGCACTCCAACCGCCCCGATCTATTCTCAGGGACCGCACTCTTCTGGAATCATACGTTCTCCGACAAAAAATAACAGCAAAAATCCCTTGCCTGATTCCGACCGGGTATGGTAGACTGGCATTTGTTCGTCGTCGGTCGCTTATTGACTACTCGTAAACGGCCCGCGGCGATAGAACAACGGGGCCATAGCTCAGTTGGGAGAGCGCTTGCATGGCATGCAAGAGGTCGTGAGTTCGAATCTCATTGGCTCCATTTTTCTTTGCCCTTTGTTTCCTTCCTGTCGCTAGGTGCGATCCCCTCTGACGTCGATAGTTCTTGCCCGTATCCCACCATCGA
>CALMMH010000439.1 GCA_937868145.1 uncultured Phycisphaerales bacterium | reverse complement strand
GTCATCGCTTTGACGTCCGGGGGCGGTCCCTGAGGCGCAGTCTCACGCAGCTCCTCGCCAATCGCCTCGCTCGCGGCCTTGAGCTCGTCGAAGCTCAGGCTGCCGTCGCCGTCGGTGTCCGCCTCCTCGAACAGCTCGGAAGAGATCGAGATCTCCTCGGAATTCAAACCGCCGTCGCCATCCTCATCCAGATCCTGGATCAGACGCTCGGTCGCCTCGTCGAGGCTCGGGGGTTTTGGGGGCCGTTGCGCCATCAACTCGGCTGCGATCGTGTCGACCGAGTTTTTCAGTTCATCGGCGTCGAGTTCCCCGTCTTGGTTGGCGTCGGCCCGCCTGAATCCCTCTTCGGAAATGGAGATTTCCACCGCGCTGAGCGTGCCGTTGCCATCCTTGTCCTTGTCCTGGATCAGGCGACTGGTCGCCTCGTCGAGATCCCCCGCCGGCCGCGAGGCGTTCGCCCCGAACTGGCCGTGAAGTGCGTTCAATCCAATGCTCGATACATCCATCGCTGCCACTCCTTTCGCCATGCTATTGAAAAAAGACCCGGCTACACGCCACTACGTCTCCGCCGCTGAGGTCCTGTCGAGACCCGAAACATGGCATGATATGTTGCAAGAAACGTGCCATACTGGGGAAATTCTGAAGAGGAAAGCGCAACAAATGTCTGAAACGGGGACATCCAGGCAAATAACCTACTTAAAAAAGGGGATTTGCCTGGTTATCGCACCCGCAGACGGGGGACAATCCGAGTAGAAAGAGTCTCACCGGCCGCGGAGGCGCGGCTTCGCGGGCGGAAAAAACCTGCGACCTCCGGAAGAAATTTCCGGAGGGGACTCCCTCGTCGTCATGTGCGAAAGATCACTCGGTCCGCGCGGTGACTTTCACAGTGGGACTTGCGACCGGGAAGTGACGCGTGAAAAACTCCTGCACCGGGCCGTCATAGAGGGCGATGCGCACGGCTCCCCAGGTGGCCTGGTCGCCGGTGGCGTAGGTGAGATAGGTCTTGCCTTCCCACTCGAACAGGTCGACGTCCGAGTTGTTGATCCCTTCGCCGGGACCGGCCTCAAGGATCGGGTTGAACGGGCTGAGCTCCCAGTCGGCCAGGTCCTTCGATCGGGCCAGGAACGGGGTGTACCCCTTGTGGCCCGGGATGAACCCATGCAGGTAGATAACATAGTAATAAGGCGAGAAATACCGAATCACCGGGCAGGCGCTGTATTCGTGGTCCACGCCGGTGAAGATCAGGCCCGGGATCTTCTCCCATGTCGACAGGTCCGTAGACCGGGCGAACTTGAAGCAGAACGAGACGGGTTTGTTGGACTCGTAGGCCATGAGAAAGCCCTTCTCGTCCCTGCAGACGGAGGCGTTGAACAAGTGTTCGTCTCCTTCCTGGGGGATTGCGGGCTCGCGAGTCCAGGTCTTGAGGTCGCGGCTTGTGAAGTGGTAGAGGCTCTGGAACCAGTCGCGATTGGTCCCTTCGCTGGCGAAGACGTGCAGCTCGGAGCCGTTCACATAGGCGTTCGCGAAAGAATGGCCCTCGGCAAATCGCGACACCTCCTCGCCTGTGTCCAGGTCCACGGCGTAGAGGTACATGCTCTTAACGTAGTCATCCGTGCCGTTCTTCGTATCGTCGCGGCGATTCAGGATGTGCAACGGTCGGCCGTTCCATACGACAGGGGTGTTTTCCATCGCTTTGGCGAAGGCCAACGGCAACTTGGTCAACACAGGCCGCGAGGAAATCACGGACAAAGCCGAGCCAGACGCAGGCGGAGCGATCTGGGCGAAGAGGTCCGTCGGCCACAGGCCCAGCCGCTCGAAGCCCGCGGGCATCTCCTGTTTGAACTGCACATAAGCCTGGGTCCTGCCCTTGGTCGTGTACGTGACGGCTTTGCCGTCTTCGCCCGCGGTGAACACGCTGTAGCCGGCCAGAACGCAGTCCTCCAGATCCACGTGCAACCGGCCGGTGGGCGAGTGTCCCTGCGTGCAAATGATTCCGGTCGATTTGCCGCCCATTTCCGGCTGCGTGAAGTTCAGCACAATCATGCGGCAGTTGACGAATTTCGCCCGGGCGCAGTGGCTGGCGTACGACATGGCCACTGCGTTGTCGGTGTGCACCAGCGTACAATCTTCGAACACGACGTGCGGGTATTCGGGCATCGTCTTCTCCCAACCGCCCACGAGAACCGCCGCGGTGTCGCCCACCCAATCCAGCGCGAGGAAATAGCATCGCCGAAACACGCTCGGTTCCTCGGGCCGCACGATCGGATAGGCCACGCCGCCGCCGAAGGCCCGTCCGGTGCCCACGCAGTCCTCCACCACGACGGTGAAGCCTTCGCCGCTCTTGTTGGTCAGGTCCCAGAAGAAGCCGCCGTCGCCGCCGGCGGTGTAGAGGCGCCGCAACGTCCAACGGTCCCAGATGATGCTGGAGAAGGTCTCCTGGTTGTTGCCGTGTGGCCAGTGCTTGTCGGAGGCGCGGATCGGACCCCACCAGTCCCAGCTCTTGAACCCCTTCTCTGGATCGCCCGAATCGATAAGGACCCACCCCGTGGCGCCGGAGCCGAGACTGCCGTCGAAGTCGCCGATCAAGGTGTTGTAGGCCCCCGCGGCGCCTTTGTGGGCCGGCGCAAGATTCGCCTCGATATACGTGTCCGGCCGAACGATGACTTGATGGCCGCCGCGGTCGTCCGGCACGGCGTCGAGTCCCTTCTGGATGGTGCGGAAAGCGGTCTTCCAACTTCGCCCATCCGAATCGTCGCCCAACTTCGAGACGTGGAATGTCGCGCCTTGCACGACGCCGATCGAGAAACTCGATGCGAGCACGACGAGCGTCAAAGCGGTTCTCAAGATGGTGGGACCTTGGGCCACATCGACGCGGCCGTCGGTCTTACGCTGTGAGGTCGGAATCATGGAGTTTGTCATGGGACACAGCATACGGGGACCCTCCGACCGTTTCAAGCATCGATTCGGACATAAAACCCGCGGGATGCGCCAACGAAACGGGCCGGCTTTCGAGGGCCGGCCCGGGAGATGCGAGGAAAGGAAATGGATCAGAAGGCGTATTTGAGTCCGACGCTCACCCAGAACTCACTGTCGTCCTCGTTGATGGCGTTGTCCATCGTGATCTGGTAGTACACGGACGGCGTGAGCAGAAGATTGCCGTCCGGATCGAGGGGAAAGTCCGTGGAGACGCCGAAGACCGCATTCGTGAAAGCGTGAGGGGGATTTGCGTACACGATGGTCCAGTCATTGCGCGGACTGACCGGCGTGATGGTGACATCGCTGTTGTAGATCACCTCGGAGTGCAGGATGAAAACCTGCTCCTCGGTCCACGGCAGGAAACCCGGGGTCGCGAAGCTGTAATCCAGCATGCCGATGTGCAGCAGGCCGGAACCGCCGTCCGCAATCATCGAAGGCGTATCCGCCTGCCCCATGGCGATCAACGCGTAGCTGGGCTGCAGACCCGGCAGCGCCAGGAGGTTCGGCCAGGCCAGAACCAACTGCCCTTCGTGCATGTTGAGCGACTCGCCGTCGTTCAGTTCCGGATAATAATAGTACACATATCCGAGCCGGAAATTCGTGGCCAGAGGAGCGCCGTCCCAGAGAACGCCCTGGTAGTAGGCGATGCCGTCCCACCGCTCGCGGTCCTCGAATCCGCCGGAGTTGGCGCGGTGCCCGACGACGCCGACGCCGAACCCGGTGTCCCAGAGGTTCAGATCGACCATCATGTGCGTGACGCTCTCGTCGTCGAAGATGTCGAACCCGCGCCAGATGTACTTGCTGTCCCACGTGACGCCGACCGTTGCCTGAAGGCTGCCGCTCTCCTCCTGCAGGATGTCGCCTTCCCATTCCTGAGCCGTGGCGACCGCGGCCGTCAACAGCACGGCCAACAGAGGCGCCCCAACGCAACGAATGGCGCCGGCACTCCCGAAAAACACACGCTTCATCTCCAGTCTCCTTACCATTGCATGTGAATCACCCGGCCGCAACTCCCTGCGGCCGTGCGGGAAGCGGGCCGCCGGTCTTACCAGCGGCCGCTTTTTCTCATCGGGGCCTTCGGCATGTTCGCGAGGTCCTTCGTGCACTGCTGCAGAACTTCCTCAGGCAGCTCGTAATCGGTGAGCTTGCCCGACATGAACTTGTCGTAGCCGGACAGATCCATCAGGCCGTGGCCGCTGTAGCTGAAGAGAATGACTTTCTCTTTGCCTTCCTCGCGGGCCTTGATCGCCTCGTCGATCGTCGCCGCGATCGCGTGACTGGTTTCCGGGGCGCAGATGGCGCCTTCGGTCTTGGCCCAGGTGAGCGCCGCTTCGTAGCACTTGCTCTGAACGTACGACTTCGGCGAGAACAGGCCTTCCACGATGCCCTGGCACACCAACGGCGCCATGCCGTGGTAGCGCAGGCCACCCGCGTGGATCGGGGCCGGGACAAAGGTGTGGCCCAGCGAGTACATGGCCAGCAGCGGCGTCATGCAGGCGGTGTCCCCGTGATCGTAGACGAATGGTCCACGGGTCATCTTCGGGCAGGCCGCCGGCTCGACGGGAATGATGTCGATCTTGGCGCCGTTGATCTTGTCGGTGGTGAACGGGAAGGCCAGTCCGGCGAAGTTGCTGCCGCCGCCGGCGCAGCCGATGATGACGTCCGGAAGCTTCTCGCCGGCGATCTGCAATTGCTTCTTGGCCTCCAGGCCGATGATCGTCTGGTGGAGCAGGACGTGGTTGAGCACGCTGCCCAGGGAGTAGCGGGTCTGGCCGGTCGGATCTGTGACCGCGGCCTCGACGGCCTCGCTGATGGCGATGCCCAGACTGCCCGGCGTATCCGGCATCTCGGCCAGGACCTTGCGGCCCGCATTCGTCTCCGTGCTCGGACTGGCGATGCACTTGGCGCCCCAGACCTGCATCATCAGCTTGCGGAAAGGCTTCTGATCGAAGCTGATCCGCACCATGTACACCTTGCACTCCAGGCCGAAGAAGGAACAAGCGAACGCCAGGGCGCTGCCCCATTGGCCGGCGCCGGTCTCGGTGGTCAGCCGCTTGATGCCGGCGACCTTGTTGTAGTACGCCTGAGGCACCGCCGTGTTGGGCTTGTGACTGCCGGCCGGGCTGACGCTCTCATCCTTGTAGTAGATGCGAGCGGGGGTCTTGAGCAGTTTCTCCAGACGCACGGCCCGCCGCAGCGGAGCCGGACGCCACTGATAGAGGATATCCAGCACGTCTTCCGGGATGTCGATCCACCGCTGTGTGCTGACTTCCTGCTCGATGATGTTCATCGGGAACACCGGCGCCAGCATCTCGGCGGATATCGGTTTGCCCCCGGGGCCCAGCGGAGGCAGCATCGGCGTCGGAAGATCCGCAGCCAGATTGTACCATT
>CALMMH010000438.1 GCA_937868145.1 uncultured Phycisphaerales bacterium | reverse complement strand
CCGTGGTCGGCATGGGGACTCCCGGCAATGCGAAATTCCAGCCATAATGATTCCTTGTCGTCCCGAATGTACCGTATTTTGCATTGCCCATGCTAAAACCAAATCCAACCCCTGAGCATCCAAAAACAATGACGGTCGCAAGACGGAATTGGGAATTAAAGCGCATGAATGCTCGTTGGCCAGGAATTGGACTCCAGATGTGGAACAAGCGGTGAATCGAAATGCCCGCGGCAGGCGACCTGCCCGGTGCGGGCGAAGATGGCCGCGTTGCAGAGCCAGATGGACGAGTACATGCAGGGCATCACGTTGGCGGACCTGATTCAGGCCCAGGGGGACGTCGGCGAGGCCAAGACGACTGTACGGAGAACGAAATGACCGAGCAAGCGAAGAGACCGAGTGTCCTGGCGGCCTGTGTGGCCGTGCCGCAGAGCCTGGACGGATTGATCGAGTACGCCGCCGACTCGATCGTGAGCAAGACGATCCTCGACAAACCGGTGGGCACGATCACGCTGTTCGCGTTCGACGCCGGCCAGCGACTTAGCGAGCACACGGCCCCCTACGACGCCGTAGTACAGGTGATCGAAGGCCGGGGCCGGCTGACGATCGGCGGGGCGACGGTGACCGTCGAGGCGGGCCAGGTCGTGATCATGCCGGGCAGCGTGCCGCATGCCGTGGCGGCCGAGGAACGATTCAAGATGCTGTTGACGATGATTCGGGCGTGAGCGAAAACTAACGGTCAGAAAGGAAGGAAGGCATGCAGACAGTCGAGGTCATGAAACAGCCGGTCGTGGCGAACCCGCATGGCGTGGAGGCCCGCAAGCTCCACGATTCCGAGCATGCCCAGGTGATGCACATCACGCTGGGGCCGGGCCAGTCGCTCAAGAGGCACATCACGCCCGTGGATGTGTTCTTCTACGTCCTGGAAGGAACGGGCGTCGTGGAGATCGGCGATGAAAGCCGCCAGGCGGGCCCGGACACATTGATCGAGAGCCCTGCAAAGAATCCGCACTGCTGGCACAACCAAGGCGACGTTCCGCTGCGGGTCCTTGTCGTGAAGACCCCGCGTCCCACGGAAAACACGAAAATGCTGTGAGCTTCCCGCTCATAAACCTAATGCTGACTATCTAGTACAGGAGAATGTGGAATGGAGATGTATTGTTACCAGTGCGAACAAACCGCCAAGGGGACCGGGTGCACGTCGTTTGGGGTGTGCGGGAAGGACCCGCAGGTCGCGGCGCTGCAGGATCTGCTGATCTACGCGGTGAAGGACATCGCCCGCTACGCGCATCGGGCGGAGGTGCTGGGGGCCCGGGACCGGGCGGTGGACGTGTTCGCCGTCAAGATGCTGTTCACCACGCTGACGAACGTCAACTTCGATCCGCAGCGGTTCCAGGAGTGGATGAACGAAGCCGTCTCCATGAAGGAGCGGGCGGCGCGTCTCTATGAAACCGCGGCCAAGAAGGTCGGTAAGACCCCTGAGAAGCTCGAATGCCCGGTTGCCTGGTGGCAGGGCGTCAACGACCTGGCCGGGATGGTCGCCAAAGGTCTTGAGGTCGGCATCCAGAAACGGATCGACAGCCTGGGCAACACGGTCGCCGGCGTGCAGGAGCTGATCACGTACGGTCTCAAGGGGGCCGCCGCTTACGCGGACCACGCGCTGATCCTGGGCAAGGAAGACCCGCAGCTCTACGCCTCCTTCCACGAGATGCTCGACTACCTGACCCGCAAGCCGACCGACGCCGACGAGTTGCTCGCCCGAGCCCTCAAGACCGGCGAGATCAACCTCAAGGCGATGGAACTTCTCGACGCCGGCAACACGGAAACCTACGGTCATCCCGAGCCGACGAAGGTCCGCGTCACGCCGGTCAAGGGCAAGTGCATCCTCGTCTCCGGCCACGACCTCAAGGACCTCGATCTGCTGCTCAAGCAGACCGAAGGCAAGGGCGTCAACGTCTACACGCATGGCGAAATGCTGCCCTGCAACGCCTACCCGGCCCTGAAAAAGTACAAACACCTAGTGGGCAACTACGGCGGCGCCTGGCAGGTCCAGCGGACCGAGTTTGACGAGTTCCCCGGCGCGATCCTGATGACCACCAACTGCATCCAGAAACCCAAGGACACCTACCAGGGCCGGATCTTCACGGCGGGTCTGGTCGGCTGGCCCGGCGTGACGCACATCTCCGACGGCAATTTCGCCCCGGTGATCAAAGCCGCGCTGGCGGCCCCGGGCTTCACGGCGGACGAACCGGCCCAGTACGTCACGGTCGGCTTCGGCCGCAACACGGTCATGAGCGTGGCCGGCAAGGTGATCGACCTCGTCAAAGCGGGCAAGATCCGCCATTTCTTCCTGGTCGGCGGCTGCGACGGCGCCAAGCCCGGCCGCAACTATTACACCGAGTTCGCCGAGCAGGTCCCGAACGACTGCGTGATCCTGACGCTCGCCTGCGGCAAGTTTCGCTTCAACAAGCTCGAGTTCGGCGACATCGACGGCATCCCGCGTCTCTTGGACGTCGGCCAGTGCAACGACGCCTACTCGGCGGTCCAGATCGCGGTGGCCCTGGCAGGCGCCTTTGACTGTGGGGTGAACGAGCTGCCGCTGTCGCTGGTGTTGTCCTGGTTCGAGCAGAAGGCGGTCGCGATTCTGTTGACCCTGCTGTACCTCGGCGTCAAGAACATCCGGATTGGCCCGAGCCTGCCGGCATTCATCACGCCGGACGTCCTGGGCATCCTCGTCGACAAGTTCGGCCTCAAGCCGATCACGACGGCAAAAGAAGATCTCGCGGCGATTCTGGTCGCTTGATGTGTTCTGCGGTCCGATGGGCCGGACGCAAGAGACAGCAACGGATTCGATTCCGGGTGGCAGCGCCAAGCCTGGCTTGCCGATGGTTTTCCACAACCGATAACAGCCATCGGTAAGCTCCGAAGACTCCGCTTACCGCTGCCACCCGGTCCTTGATGACAGACGATTAGGAATCCAGTCACAGCCGCGATCTCCGCCCTCGTGGACATTCAAAACAGGTGTGGTCGGTGCAATGGAGACATGAAGATGGCCGTACGAAACGTTGTGAGAATCGAGGAGGCCAAGTGTAATGGCTGCGGCCTGTGCGCCACGGCCTGCGCCGAAGGTGCAATCAAGATCATCAACGGCAAGGCCAAGCTCGTGAGCGACTCCTACTGCGACGGCCTGGGCGCATGCCTGGCCCACTGTCCTCAAGACGCCATCACGATCGAACAGCGGGAGGCGGTCGCATTCGACGAGGAGGCCGTGAAAGCCCGCCTGGGCCATGGAGCCAAGGAGCCCAGGAAGGACGAGCCGTTGTTCGTCTGTCCCGGCCTGGCGGCGCATCAACTGCGGCCGGAGCAGTCCCTGGCCCAGGAGGAGAGTCCGCAGGCGGCTCCCTCGCAATTGGGTCACTGGCCTGTGCAATTGAAACTTGTGTCGCCGACGGCCCCGTACTTTGCCGACGCGGATCTGCTCCTGGTGGCGGACTGCGTGCCGTTTGCGATGGGGGACTTCCATTCGCGATTTCTCAAGGGCCGCAGCGTCGCGGTGGGTTGTCCCAAGCTGGACGACGCCGGGGCCTACATCGAAAAACTGGCCCAAATCCTGCGGTCCAACAACCTTCGCAGCCTGACGGTCGTACATATGGAGGTGCCGTGCTGCTCCGGTCTGACCCGTGTGGCCCGCGGAGCGGTTGCCTTGAGCGGGAAGTCGATGTGTTTCGATGATGTGACGGTGTCGATCCGCGGTGAGGTGATTCGCACGGAGGTGGTTGGCGCCCGAGAATAGGAATGAGATGGTGAACTGTGCTTGATTTGCTGCGTCAGATTGTCGTCGACTTCGTGGCGGTGTTCGCCGAGATGTCGCCGTATCTGTTGTTCGGGTTCTTCGTCGCCGGCGTGCTGTCCATGTTCGTCTCGCGGCGGATGGTGGCACGGCACCTGGGCGGCTCCGGCGTGATGCCTCTGATCAAAGCGTCGATCTTCGGGGTCCCGCTGCCTCTGTGTTCCTGCGGCGTGATTCCGGTGGCGATGTCCCTGCACAAGCAAGGAGCGAGCCGGGGGGCGACCGTCGCATTTCTCCTGTCCACGCCGCAGACCGGGGTGGACAGCATCTTTGTCACGTATAGCCTTCTGGGCCCGGTGTTCGCGGTCTTTCGACCCATCGCGGCGTTCATCACCGGTTTGGTCGGCGGCGTGCTGGTCAACCTCTTCGGGCAGAGCCCGAAAGACGGAGGACAGAGAACGGAGGACGGAGGACAAAAGAGCCCGCCTGCGGCCGCTCAAGGGCAGCCGTGCGAGGAGATCCTGACGGTCAAGCAGAAGTTCGTCACCGGCATGAAGCACGGCTTTGTCACCATGCCGCGGAATATCGGCAAGGCGTTGCTGATTGGCCTGGTGATCGCGGCGGTGATCTCGGCGCTGGTGCCGGACGATTTCTTCGCCAAGCACCTGGGCAGGGGGCTGCCCGCGATGCTCGTCATGATGGCGGTCGGCATCCCGATCTACGTGTGCGCCTCGGCGTCCGTGCCGGTTGCGGCGGCGCTGCTCGGCGCCGGCTTGAGCCCGGGTGCGGCGTTGGTCTTCCTGATGACGGGACCGGCCACCAACGCGGCGGGCCTGGCGACGATCTGGAACACCCTGGGGCGCCGAACGGCGATTCTGTACCTCATCGCAGTGGCGG
>CALMMH010000437.1 GCA_937868145.1 uncultured Phycisphaerales bacterium | reverse complement strand
CCCTCCTGACGGGAGTATGCCCAGACCTTAATCTGATCAATCTGCCACAACTCCGTCTTCACATTACAGACTGCTCCCACGAAGTCTAGATCCTGCTGCTGCAGACCTGAGTCGAAGAACACCAGGGTCGGCCTGTTGGCATCCGCGGATGTGGGGTACAACCAGTCCCGGTCAGGATACCGAGACGGATGCAGACGCACAGCATCTTGAAACAGCTGTGTAACCTCAAACGAAACGTCCGCGTACAAGATCTTCTTCCAATCGGGGTTGCCGGCACACGCGGCCTGGCTAAGGCACGGTTTCCAATCCAGAATCTTCTCCGCACCCGTGACAACGACCTTGCCCTCATCGCCTGGATATGGCCGGATGACTATAGGCCGGGAATCCGTGGCCTGCTTGTTCAGCATGATCGTTTCGCGGTAGATGCCTCTTTTAACATAAAGGCTGTCGCCCGGCTGCGACTTTTCATAGGCCGCCTGGATCGTTCGACACGGACCGTCTGCGTGGCGAGAATCCGGCTCCGCCAGCCTTCCCGAATAGGCATCGTCGCCGTTCGTCGCATCGACAAAGAAGCTGGTGTTGTACGCCCACAAGATCCGAGGCGATCCTGCCGCCGCCAGGGCAATGGCGCACCCCCAGCCGAGGCAATGCCAGACGGCCGTAATATGAACAATTTTGCTGAGGCATCCCCGGAACACTGGAGTCGTCATCACACTGTTTGCTCCTTCTTGTCCCGCGTTCCGGCGAGCATCAGAGAGGTCTCCCCCTCCGGCTTCCCTTTCGCGGAACATTCTGCATCGTGTCGTGTTGAGAACGTCTGCTCCCCACAGGAGCGAGGGGACCTCACCCGCACAGACGCTCCGAGGCTATCGTACAGCCGGCTCACACTGGCCCCCACGTGATCCGGGGAAAAGTTTTGTCTGACAATCTGGACCGCAGCATCCGCCATGCGTTGCGCCTGGTGAGTCTGCAGCAGAGTCAGAAGGATTGCCTCGGAGATCCCAGCAACATCCCCCGGCTCGACCACGACGCCGTTGTCTCCGTTCGTAATCACATCCGGAATGCTGCCCACGGCAGTCACAACCACCGGGATTCCGTACGACATCGCCTCCAGCATGGACATGGGGAGACCCTCGCCATAGCTTGGCAGACAAAACACTCGGGCCCGGGACAACACGGCGGCCTTTTTCTCGCCGGTAATCCACCCCAGACACTGAACGTGCTGCTCAATTCCCAGGAAACGAGCCAAGGCCTCGGCTTCTTCCACCTCCCCATGGCCTGCCATCACGAGCGTGGCCTCGGGAACTCTGGCGAGCACCGCCGGCATAGCTCTTATTACGTCCCGAAAACCCTTCCGTGACTCGAGTTGCCCGGAAAACAGGACGATGGGTTGCCGGTCCGCCAATGGCGTCGCGAGTTCAGCCGGAGCTTCACACGGGTTGGGAACCACGTGGACGTTTGCTCTTGGGGCAATGGTCCTTATCTCGCGTGCCCAGGTTTCGGACAGTGCAATTACCGCATCGGCTCTCGTGAACACCCAGCGACTGCACAACTTCAGCGGGTTCCGTCGGAAACCATCGAACGCAGGGGCATGAAGGTGAACGACCGTCTTCTTCCGAAAACAGCGTGCCATGACAAAGAACACGGTCTTGCGCCAGAAGCTCATGCTCCATGCCGCATGGATGTGGATGATGTCGTTGCGGGGAATCCGAACCAAACCCAGAACAAACGCCCGGCCTGCCGCCGTGATTTTCCGCAGCGAGCTGCGATCGCTGTAGGTGCTGAGCCACTCGAGTTGATACAGCCCAATGCCATTCTGAATATAGGCCCGAATGACCGCGGTGATCCCGCCACGAACCTGAGGACCCGGCCCCAGCATAAGAACCCTTCGGTGCTCATTCATCGCCATGCTTGTCCTCCCGGATAGGGCCGTGGAAAGCCTCGGCTGTTTCATATCGGGACCAGTCTATGTCCCTTATCCCCCTCAACTCCGTTCCTGGAATGATCAATTCAACAGATCCTCTGTGCGATACAATCCGCGCCGGGTTTCCCGCCACCGTTACGCCGCAGGGAACATCTCGGTTGACCACGGCATTCGCCCCGATGGCCACATTGTCCCCTATTGTAATCCCTCCGAACACCTTGGCTCCCGGGCCGAGGTAGACGTTATCGCCGATCTGGGGAGCGCGGCCATGGCTGATTCCGATACAGACGCCTGGATGAATGCGGCAGTTGGCGCCGACCTTTGCGTTCTTATTGACCACGATGCTCCCGTAATGGGCGATGCTGAGCCCGGGGCCAAACACTCCAAGGGGGATGGAGAGCCCCAGCCGTATGCGCATCCGCTGCAAACGCAACCAATGAAACACAAAACGGATTCGACCCAGGAGGCATCCTCGCCTGTTGTCACAGTATTCCGCAACCCTCAGCAGTCTCTGAAAGCGCAAGACAGGATCCAGGCAGAGAGCGAGGTTTCTTCGCCTCGTGTACCCGCTAGCGATGCGATCAGCCTCCATGTACTGTTTCAGCTCGCTACGGCAGTGGATTTGTCGCTCGGAAGACATCGGCAGCAATTCCGGTGCTCACGGCACGCCCTGTTCGCGGGAGAATGCGAATCGCGACGCACTGTTTAGTCTCTAATCCTGTTTTCTCTCTCAGCACGATCTTCGGCCTCCCAATGCACCCACTCCTGGAACCGTGCCTCCTCGGCAACGAGACCCGCGTCGGGCCATTCTCTCGCCATCAGCCGCGGAGGCCGATAGGTGCAGATATCGGGCACATTTTCATCGAAATTGACGGCGGTGACACAGACAAACGCAATCACGTAGACCGCCATCGTACTGGGGTCGAAGATCTGTCCTGTTAGCAGGCTTTGTGCAAACAAACCAGCTAGAATCGCCAGCCCCGCCCCATACTCGGCGCTGGCGACATGCAGGAGACGCAGCCGTGCAATCAACGTCGCCCAGAATATTACCAGGCACACTACACCCATCACACCGCCCACCAGAAGCATGTCCAGCAGATCATTGTGCGTGTGTATGCGCATCCCGTAACCGGACTGCATCACAGCGTACATCCCGACGTACCCTCTGCCCAAGAGCTGCTCGGACAGACCCGCGTCCCAGAACGAGTCCAGTGCGACTTTCCAGAAAGTGATTCTGCCTGAGCCTGCCTGGTCGGGATCCATCATGTCGGCCCATCGCGCGGTCAGATCCGCCGTGCCGATGATGAGATAGCCGATAACGCCGAGCAGTACACATCCTGCCAGTAACCGTCTAGCCCACCGTGTCGTGGCCGCACTGGGACACCTAATCAAGGACCATACCCCGATGGTGAGCAGTTCGGCGCACAACGCCACCAATCCCGCCCTAGCGTAGGTGAGAAAAGCCGCGGTGAACATCAAGCATGCGATAACGACCCCGATGGAATTGGCACGCTCGCGTAAGAGATACGCCGAGGCTATTCCACTCACCACGAGCACCCCCGCGACGCCTTTTCCTGAGTTGAACAGGCCGGTGGACGCCGCAATCTGCTGATACTCGTAGGTCAGTCGGGTGCCGGTGAGATAACCGTAAAAGATCGAGGCGGAGGACATGAGTGCCCCGGCCACGATGCACACCAGGGCGAAATGGCGTCGGCGCGGCGTGTCAAAGGCCATGGTCGCCAGGAGCCACACTTCAAGCCAGTATACGATCTGCACGTAATGGGTCACGTTTTCCAGTTCCAGGGAGCCTGTGTTCAGAACTTCCTTGCAGAGGTAGAACGCGAACGAATAGATGAACAGCATTCCCGCCACCAAGGCGGCACGGTCGTGCAGACCGATGGCGTAGAAAGACCGCAGCACCACACACGTCATAATCGTGACCAGGCTGCCACGCAGAACTTGCAGCATACTCACCGATTCCGTTCTCGGCGCAAGGATGGTATTCAACTGATTGACGACACAATCCAGGACCGGCAGGAGCGCGAGACAGACGGTTGCCCGGCAGCTGAGTCTCGGAAGCGTCCTGCCAGCAACGGGTCCCGTCATACCTGGATCGGCAATGTCCGTGTGGGCCTCATCGGCGGCAGGTGGGAGTGTTGGTGATAGACGCATGCGAGAGACAACCTGTCCTGTAGCGAACAAGCTTCTGTCCGAAGTCATGGCAGACTCCTCAGACTTCCCGAAGCTGCGGTTTGTGCGACCCACGGCCGGCCCTCAGACGACGCACGGGCAGGGGAGGGGATGGCTGAGATATTGTCTGAAGTGGTGCCGGAACTTCCTGAACTGTCCGGGGTCTGCGCGTCATCCCCGTCTGTCAATTCAATATACACAGGACCCGCGTTGGGAAGCATGTCGTAGATCACCGAACGCTGCTCTCCCACTTGCGATATCCGGAAGCCGATAGAACAATCAACTTGGTTGATTGACTTGAGATACCTGCCGGAGATGTCCGTCTGAACGGTGAGGGGCACCAGAGGGGAAGGACAATTTGCATCCACGGCAAGTATCACTCGGATGTTACGACCGTCGTTGGTTGTCTCACTCCTCAGCTGGGCGAATCCTCTTTCCCGGATGTAAAGGGCTATGCTGGTTAGGGTGTCCACCCACAGTTCGTGCGCGTCGCGTAAGGGCACCAGCGCGTCGACGAACTGTTCGAAGTCGGATTCGGACAGGTACCCCTCCCCAATGGTATGAAAGACATCGATCGCCCAGGCGTCCAGAAGGCTGGCGGCCTGAAGACTCGCATAGTGATCGGAGCCATTCAACAACCCCAGATTAAGGGGGTCGACCTGCGTCCAATCCGATGACACCACCACCGGCCGCCCCCCTCGCGCGAACTCCACATATTGTCCGACGATCGCCTTCACACGATCCTCGCAGGTGCCAAAGGGATAGGCCACGCTGGTCACTTGGACGCCGTATCGGCTCAGGGTCTGAATGCTCTTCTCCATTTCCTGTTGGATCTGCGCCTCGGTAAGAGCGCGCAGGTCCAGATGCGTGTACGTATGGGAGCCGATCTCGTGGCCCTCGCCCATCATGTCCAGAAGCTCGCGCATGTGAAGACGCCCGGATCCATCCCACCACGCCTCCACGGACGAGCCAACGACATAGAACGTGCCCCGGAACCCTCGCCGGTTGAGCACGGGCACGGCACATTCCCATTGACCTTTCGTCCCATCGTCGAAGGTCAGCGTATATGCCCCGCGTGCGTTGTCGCGCCACCGGCAAATCGTGGATGGGTCGGACCCGGTCTGCCCGGAAACGCAAGGAATCAAGCAAAGACCGGTCACCATGACTGCGGCTAACGATGATGCCCTACTCATTCTGTCATACCCTCACAAGCGATCGCATGATTGTCTGTCTGCCTCCCAGGATCACCCGCACGGCCAGAATCCGCTGCTGCATCAAGCCGGCCCACGGCGGATTTGTCAAACAGACGCCGTCCAAAGCCTCAGAACAGACGCTCTCGGGCGGTTTGGCAAACCCTCACGCTGGGCCCTCCTGAACGACGTGTCCTTGTCGTCGGCCAATGCCACTCCTCCTGTGCAGCGGATCCGGCCCTGCGGGCGACCTGAAACCAAAGAAAACATAAGCCACAGAACAGAAACACCCCAGACCCGTTTCAACCATCATCTGGCCAACACCATCAGGCTGACCCCCCCCCAGACCTTCGCGGTGAGTCCCCTGCTTACAAGAAACGAGAGAGAGCGAATCGGTCTCATCATACGGTTCTTCATCCCTTGGGCCGGCGCCTGGAAACTGGGCGTGTAGAACCAGTCGAGAACTTCGTATTGGGCGGCCCGCAATTCGTAGAGCATCATGTCTTTGGTGAAGTAGTGGAGGTGACCGACCTTCGTCCTGAGCCCGGCCAACCGATTGCGGCCCAAGAGGTTCACCACGGTCAGATCCAGAGGAATATGCAACACCTTATAGCGGCTCCTCAATCGAAGACCGTCAAGAAAGGCGCGATAATCCTGTACGTGTTCCACAACATCGATCAGAAGCATCAGATCGAAGTGCCTGTCTTGGTCCTCCGCAATATCCCCGAGGCGAAAGTGGAGTTGGTCATTGGCCTTCTTCCGGGAGAGTTCGATCGCCTGTGGCGAGATGTCGTATCCCAAGAAGTCGCAATCTTCCCGCAGGGTGGCCTGCACCTGGCACAGCACTTCGCCCGTTCCACATCCGATTTCGCATATCGTTTGAGCTCGGATCTGATTCCGCTGGATAATGCGCACGATTTGCTTTGCCTTCCATGGCGCGTGCTCTTCATGCCAGGTGGGATTTTTTT
>CALMMH010000436.1 GCA_937868145.1 uncultured Phycisphaerales bacterium | reverse complement strand
TGGCCTCGAAATAGCCGGCCGTCGCGTCGCAGCTTACCGGGATGCCCGCCAGTCGGAGGATCTCGACGTAGTCGTTGGCTTTCTGGGCCAGCGACCGCATGAGGATGACGATGTCACGATACTCGACGTCGCGGGGCTCGCCGCCGTTCTTGTCCTGGATCTGGAACTCGGCCTTGCCGGTCTCGGCTCCCACGATCTCGCGGATACGCCGCGCGATCAGGGCCGCCTGACGCTGCCGCGTATTGACCAGGGCCAGATCCTCCGACTGCGGACCGTCGTCACTGCCTTCGTCGGAACCTCGCCGGGGCGCGCGTTCGTCGAGAATGTGCATCTCGACGATCGGCCTGCTGCTTCGGGTGGCATCGTCAAGCATAGCTTGGCGATGGTCTTCCGCCCGCGAGGAGGAACCATCGCCAAGGCCTTCGGCCTTGACGCTGCCACCCGTCCGCCTTCCGTCGTCCGTCTTCTGTCCTCTGTCCGGCGGCGCCTGGAGCCGGGCCGCTTCGTCGTAGTTCACGTTGGCGATCTCGGCGGTCATGATCCGGCTGAACAGTTTGTTCACGAAGTCGAGGATGCCGCGGGCCGAGCGGAAGTTGTAGTTCAGGTCCACGCGGAATCCGCAGGATGGGTCCTTCGGATTCGAGGACGCCGGCCGCAATCGATCCAGAAAGATTGTCGGCTCAGCCCCGCGCCAGGCGTAGATGCTCTGCTTGACGTCGCCCACGACGAAGACGTTGTCGCCCGAGCTCAGCGCGTCGAGGATCGACTGCTGCACCGGGTTGATGTCCTGATACTCGTCCACGAAGATGCACTTGAACCGCTTGCGGAGGGCCAATGCGGTCTCGGAGGGGCGAAGCCGCTCGCCGGTGGGATTCGTCTCGGTCAAAAGCTGCAGCGTGTAACGTTCCAAGTCGGCGAAGTCCAGGCCCTTGAGAACGCTTTTTCGCTGCGCGTAGGAGGCATTGAAGCGACGCACCAGCTCGACGAGAACGCTGGTCTGGAGGTTCGTCGAACGGCCAACCATGTCCAGGTAGGTCGGGTTGAGGACCGCCAGATCGTTCAACTTCAAGAACGCGTCGATTGCCGACCGCTGGAGATCGTCAAGGACCTTGGCCACTATCTCCGTCGCGCCTTTGGGCGAGTTGAACCGCGGCTTCTTGAAAGCGAGAATCCGCTCGGCGCAGCGAGACCAGTTCTTGGCATCCAGACACGCGGCGATCGGCTCGATCAGATTCGCCTCGACGATCATGCCCCAGCCGCCGTCGGGGACGCGATCCTCGTAGAGCATCTTGGCAAACCGCAACTGCGAAAGGATCGTGCGAATCCGCTCGCGGACGATCCGCTGCTGCTCGCGGCCCAGGTCGCTGGTGGCTGGATCGATCTGCTCCGCCAGCCATCGGGCGCGGTCGCACCAGATGTCCGGTGCGGCAACCCCTTCGAGGAAATCCGCAAGCCGGATCACGCCGCCGAGGAACCCGTCGCGGCCGCGGAGGTCCCTCTTGAACAAAAGTTCCTGGAGCCCCTGAACGAGGTGAGGCTGCTGCCAGGCCCATT
>CALMMH010000435.1 GCA_937868145.1 uncultured Phycisphaerales bacterium | reverse complement strand
TCTCCTCCGACATCGAACAGCACAACTTCTGGGTCAAGTTCAAACTGAGGTTCTAACGACGGGTCCGCCTACGGCTGCTGCGCCAGCCGGGTGTCGATGTACCCGCTGATCCGACGCCGGACTTCCGCGATGTCCGGCGTCTGGGGCAGGTAGCCGAGCAGATCGTCCAAGTAGTTGCGGGCGTGGAATCGTTCCACGCTGGCCGCGAAATTCAGGTCGTACACCCACCCGATCTGGCACAGACGCATGTCGTTGAACACACGCAGACGGCTGTACTCGATAGGCTGGCCGTTCAGCACGGCATTGAGCACCTGGGGGGAGATTCGCGACTCGTCGGGCAGCTCCATCTCGAAAGAGAACCCTTTGGGGTCCTCCTTGCGGCGTCGATAAATGTCGGACACGATCCGCAGGATGTCCAGCTTGTCCGCGTCGCGGATCAGCTTGAGGAACAGCAGCGTCCGGTCGTCCAGCCCCTTGGGCAACGCCTTCTGGCCGTGATGGGCGACGGCGGTTCTCACCCACAGTCTTTCCTCCGCCGCCAGATCCTCCAGAACGCCCTCGCGATCCAGGACCTCGACGCCCAGGCAGCCGTGATTGACGCTCCGCAGGTCGTTGTACGTGCGGTACAGGGAGAACTGGGGGAACCGGCCGACGTCGTGGAGCAGCGCAACCATTTCGGCGACCCGCATTTGGTTTTCGTCGAGCGACAGGCGTCCAACCAGATAGAACATCTCCTCGCACGTTCGCCGGGTGTGCTCCTGCTTCATGCGAAGATGCAGATTGACGTATTCGTCCTGGCCGAAGAACCGATTCGTATAGTCGTCAAACCAGCGTTTGAGCTCGTCCAACCCACGGGGCTCCATGAATCCTGCGTCTCCGAACATTCCAGTGGCACAAAGGCAATGAGTGTACCGAATACGTCCCGCCGTCGCCAGCGGATCGCAGAAAAAAACCGCCACCCTCTACCAACCTGGGGGATACCCGGTATAATCCCAGCATGTCGTGGACGTCTGGTTGGGTGATGTGGTTGCAAGGAATTCGTCGATATGCCAACGGCAAAAGACATCGTGATCCGAAAACCTACACAGGAAGAATTCCAACGGTGCAAGAGCTGGCCGATCTGGACATGCGAACCCAGCACATTCGACTGGTCGTACACCGAGAAGGAAATCTGCCTGATCCTGGAGGGGGCGGTCACCGTCTCGGACGGCAAGGAGTCCGTGAGCTTCGGCCCGGGTGATTGGGTCGTCTTCCCTCAGGATCTCGATTGCATCTGGAACGTCGAGAAAACGGTGCGAAAGCACTACAGCTTCGGATAGAAAAAGACGCACGGACAGACACAGACCCGCACGAACCGCCCGGACAATCCGCGGGAGGGTTGCGTCCATGTTCGTCCGTGGAAGTCCGTGCCTGTCCGTGATCGCAGAGTTCTCGTCTACGCGTTGAATTCTCCCTCGCCGAACTCCAGCCGCTGGCCGGCATCGATCGCTTCATTGACCTTCAGGACGGTCACTGCGCTCGCGTAGCCGACCTCGCCGGGGCAGTTGAGCCGGGCCTTGCCGCGAATCGCGTCGAAGAAGTTCTCCAGGTGCGGCTGATGGATCGGCTTGTTCAGCTCGACCGCCAGTTCGAGCGTCGGCGTCTTACCGGGCACGTTCACGCTGCCCGACACGGTGAGGGCCTTGGCCAGTTCCTCCAGGTTCATCCGCTCGACCATCGCCATCCACTCCGGCGGAGCGGTCAGACAACCATCCTTGACGCACCGGGCCCAGGCGATCGCCGGTTCGTCCGAGGGTTCGGGATACAGCCTCGTAAGATCCGACCGCTCGGACATCGCGAGGGTGCCGCGGTCGCCCAGGAACTTCTCGAAGTATCCCTGATGGCCGTTGGCATTGAGCGTCTGGTAGAAGGCCGTGACAGGCCCCTGGGCCGTGTCGTACTCATAGACCGCCATGACCGTGTCGTACCACTGGTGCGACCCTTTGTCGTAGTAGTTCAGCCGGCCGCTGGCGGACACCGATTTGGGCCGGGCGTCGAGCAGCCAGTTGAAGACGTCGATCTGGTGCGCGCCGAGATCGAGGATGGGCCCGCCGCCCAGGCCTCGGCGCCACCGCCAGTTCCGCAGATCGTCCATTGATCCATAGCCGTAGCGTTTCAGAACCGCGGGATCGATCTCCTTGCCTTTGGGCCACCCCAGCGGCGTCTGCACGGCGCGGTTCCATTGGCCGTTGACCGCGGTGATTCGCCCGAACAACTTCTTCTCTCTCAGGAGTCTCTCGCAACAAAAGAGATATCGCGGATTGCTGCGGCGTTGATGTCCGATCTGGAGGAGCTTGCCCGTTCGCCGGGCGGCTTCGACCATTCGACGGGCCCCATCGACCGTGTTGGACATCGCCTTCTCGCAGTAGACGTGCAGGCCTGCGTTCAGACACCCGACGGTGTGCGGAGCGTGCCAGAAGTCGGGCGTCGCAATGATCGCGGCCTGAAGACCCGTCTCCTTGGCGAGCATCTCATCGCAGTCGACATAGGGCCTGGCCGGATGGCCGTAGCGTTGCAGCAGGCGGGACGCGCGCCCGAGGCTGTAGGCCTCCCAGATGTCGCAGACGGCCTGGAACCGCACGCCGGAAATCTTCAGGCAGGCCGTCATCAGGGTCTCGCCCTGGGTCCCCACGCCGATCAACGCGACATTGATCGGCTCGACCGAGCCGCCGTCGGCCGCCCCATGCAGGACGCGCGTCCCAAACGCCATCGCCGCCCCGGCCCCCGCCGCCGACCTGAGGAATCCCCGCCGATCCAATCCGCTTCGATCTCGATTCGCGTTCATGGCAAGCTCCTTCCGGGCCCGGGCGCACCGGCCCCGTCACAAAGACGCACTCAGTCCGCAACATCTCTTCAGGAGCTCCGCGATTGGAATCGGCAGGCGTGTGAATGTGTCTTGCCGTTCCGCCAATGAAGTTGCGCCGGGGGCGGAAGTGTTACAGCAGGTCTTCGAAACCGTAATCAGGTGGGTGTTTCATCCAAGAACCATTTGAGAGTCATCCGATCCGCCTCGAGTTTGCCGTCGATTATGCGATCGTCTTCGTCCCACGTCCCGGTCTTCCTCAGCCGTTCTTCAATCGCATTGACCAGCAAAGTCGCCAGCGGCCGCCGCCTGGGGACCGGGACGCTCTGTTCCAGGATGTTCCGCGGGTTGCAGAACCCTCCTCCCGACTCGTCGATCGCCTGAATCCAGCAATCGGCGTACATCTGCGTCGTGGCATAGGGTTCGAGCACCTTGAGATAGTTGAATTCCAGCTCGAGCTTCTTCCAGAGTCCCATGGATACCGCCTTTTTCCTAAACGTCGGCCAATACCGCCAGGCGAAGCTGTTCGTGCCCTTGTCCTTGTCCAGAAGAAGGAAACGCGGAGTCCAGAATTCGGACGTCAATCGCCAGCTCTGGGCCCATATGTCGGCAAACAGCGAGACGAACTCCGGGTGATCCTTTCGGAACTTTTCCCCCGCGGGATCGTCGAGATTGATCAACCGGAGAAGCCATTTGTTGACGTACCAGGCGGGAGCGCCCATGTAAAGCTCGCGGTTGTGCTCGTCTGTAACGTCCCGCCAATCTTGATTCAAAAGAAACTCCGCGATCTCAGAGCCTCCCAGAAGCACCGCTCGATCGAGAAGGTCCAGGTTCTTTTGCCTCTTATACTCCCGAATCAGAATGGGAGTCAGTTCGTCTTCGATGACGTTCTGGCCG
>CALMMH010000434.1 GCA_937868145.1 uncultured Phycisphaerales bacterium | reverse complement strand
AAGCGTTTCCATTGAAGACCTGTCAATACATAACCATGAGTCGAAAGGAGATAGTCATGAGAAAACATAATGCGATGCCCGGCACGCAATCAGGGACCATCACGATCATCGGGGTGCTGCTGGCACTCGCGATAGGATTCCCGTTCGCCGCGGCTCTTGAAGCGGCCGATTCGTATCCAAGCAAACCGGTGCGCTTCATCGTAGCGAGTTCTCCGGGCGGGAGCACGGACATCATCGGGCGCGTGATCGCCACCAGGCTGTCTGAGCGCCTCGGTAAACAGGTGGTCGC
The DNA here is from genome assembly GCA_937868145.1 of uncultured Phycisphaerales bacterium. Classification (GTDB taxonomy): domain Bacteria; phylum Planctomycetota; class Phycisphaerae; order Sedimentisphaerales; family Anaerobacaceae; genus PLanc-01. Next base: position 876 of record CALMMH010000434.1, on the reverse strand, counting down.
GGAGAATCGCGGCGGTGCAGGAGGCTCCATCGCGACGGAACAGGTGATGAGGGCCGAGCCCGATGGCTACACCCTGCTGTTCACCTCCGCCCAGATCGTTCAAAATCCCCTGCTCTACAAGGTGGAGTACGACGCCTTGAAGTCCTTTGTGCCCGTCGCCAAGATGGGCACCGGGCCGAACGTCCTCACCGTCCATCCGAGCCTTCCGGCCAACTCGGTGAAAGAGCTCATCGCGCTGGCGAAGAAGGAGCCGGGCAAGCTGGTTGCCGCCTCGGCGGGCGCCGGCAGCTTCACGCACCTGGCTACCGCACACTTCGAGGCAATGGCCGGTGTCAATCTCAAGATGGTGCAGTTCAAGGGAAGCGGCCCGGCCGTACTGGATGCGATAGGGGGCCACTCCCAGATCTTGTTCGTTACGATCACGGCGGTGGTGCCGCACATCCAGTCCGGCAAGCTCAAGGCGCTGGGGCTTGGCGCATCCAGTCGCAGTAAACTCTTGCCCGATGTGCCGACGATTTCGGAGGCCGGAGTACACGGGTATGGAGCGTCCCAATGGTTTGCTCTCTTTGCGCCGCTGGGCACGCCGAAGGCGGTCGTGGACCGGCTGCACAAGGAAATCGCCGTGGTCATGAATGCCGAGGAGACGAAGAAGATATTCGGCACCCAGGGTGTCGAGCCGGATCTGCTGGGCCATGCCGAGATGGTCAAATTCATCGAGGCAGAGAAAACAAAATGGGGCAAGGTCGTCAGAGACGGCAATATCAAAGGGGAATAGATAGGTGCCACTCATGAGCAGCACAGACAGCCGGGAAGCACTTTTCGAAGCCAAGATCGCCGGAGAGGAGACCGGCATCGAAATCAAGAAGACCCTCTGTT
>CALMMH010000433.1 GCA_937868145.1 uncultured Phycisphaerales bacterium | reverse complement strand
GACGATCCTGTACACCACGGACGGCAGCGATCCGTATCTCAGCGAAACGTTCCAGCAGGGGGCTACGGCCGTCGTGTACGCCGGGCCCATCCGCGTCACGCAGACCATGTGCCTGCGAGCGGCCGCGATCAAGGCCGATTGGGGGCCCTCGGCGAATGTCACGAGCACGTATCTGTTCACGGCGGACATCCTCAAGCAGTCTTCGAACGGACAGCGTCCCAACGCCGCCTGGCCCTCCGGCAGCGTCAACGGTCAGGTAATCAGCTATGGGATGGACCCGGACGTGGTCAACGACGCCCAGTACAAGGACCAGATGGCGGATGCCCTGGTCTCGATCCCGTCGATCTCTCTGGTGACGGACCTGGCCAATCTGTTCAATTCGCAGAGTGGCATTTACGTCAACGCCGGGGGCGAGGGACGCAGTTGGGAGCGTCCGGTGTCGGTGGAGTTGATCGACCCCAACGGTCGCGAGGGATTCCAGGTCGACGCGGGCCTGCGGATCCGGGGCGGTTTCAGCCGCAGCGGCAGCAATCCGAAGCACTCGTTCCGTCTGTTCTTCCGCAACGACTACGGGACGCCGGTGCTGAGGTATCCGCTGTTCGGATCCGAGGGGGCCGAGGAATTCGAGAACATCGATCTGCGGACGGCGCAGAACTATGCCTGGAGTCTCGATTCCTCCAACGCCGGCGAGAAGAACACGTTTGTCCGGGAGGAGTTCTGCCGCGATCTCCAGCGGGAAACGGGACGGCCCTATACGCGAACTCGGTATTACCACCTTTACCTCAACGGGCAGTACTGGGGACTGTACGAAACCCAGGAGCGGTCGGAGGCCTCGTACGCGGCCACCTACTTCGGCGGGCAGGAAGAGGACTACGACGTCGTCATGACGGACGGTTACCGGACCAGCTACACCGACGGCACCATCGACGAGTGGAACCTGCTCTGGGAGTTGTGCCAGGAGGGGTTTGCGACCGACGAACAGTATTACGCCGTGCAGGGCAAGAACTCCGATGGGACGGACAACCCGGATCTTCCCGTTCGCGTCGACGTGGGCAACCTGATCGATTACATGATCGGGATCTTCTACACGGGCAACGACGACGCGCCGGTGACGCTCAGCGGCGCCGCGGCCAACAACTTCTTTGCGATCCGAAACCGCAGGCTCGAGTCGCGCCAGGGCTGGATCTTCTTCGCCTACGACAACGAGCACTCCCTCGGCGCCAACAGCGGCGTCAATGACGACCGGACGGGCATGGTCTCTGCCGGCCAGTCGCGGGCGCACTTCAACCCGCAGTGGCTGCACCAGAAGCTGATGGCGCACCCCGAGTACTGCATGCAGTTCGCCGATCACGTGCACAAGCACTTTTTCAACGCCGGCGTGATGACGCCGGAGAAGGCGATTGCCCTGGCTCTGTCCCGCGCGAGCGAAATTAGCCTGGCGATTCTTGGCGAGTCCGCCCGTTGGGGCGACCAGCGACCCTCCCGCGCGAACAATCCGTTCACGAAGGAGGATTGGTGGAAGGAGGTCAACGGATACCTGGTCGAGACGTTCTTCCCGGTTCGCACGGGAATCGTGCTCAACCAACTCCGCAAACGCGGGCTCTACCCGTCGGTCGCCGCGCCGGTGTTCCACGTCAATGGGGCGTACCGGCACGGCGGATACGTCGATCCCTCGGATGAGATCTCCCTGACTGGCGGCACCGAGATCTGGTACACCCTGGACGGCCGCGATCCGCGGATCGCGGGATCCACGCCGGAAAGTGGCGATGAGTTGACGTTGATCGGGGAAAACGCGGCCAAGCGGGTCCTGGTCCCGACGGGTCCGGTCGCCGACGCGTGGAAGAGTGGCCAGGCGTTCGACGACTCCGGCTGGATCAGCGGGACCGGCGGCGTCGGCTTCGAGCGGAGCACCGGCTACGAGACGCTCTTTACGGTCGACGTCCAGAATCAGATGTACAGCAAGAACGGGAGTTGCTACGTGCGGATTCCGTTCGAGGTGGACGCGGCGGGGCTCGATGATCTCGCGAGCCTGACGTTGAAGGTCCGCTATGACGACGGCTTCATCGTATACCTCAATGGTACGGAGATTGCCCGGCGGAATTTTAGCGGGCAGCCGGCATGGAACTCCGTGGCCGAAACACAGAATTCGGACGACGCCGCGATGGAACTCGAGTCGGTCGATGTCACGGCGCATCTCGGCCTGTTGAAGCAGGGGCAAAACCTTCTGGCGGTCCAGGCGATGAATCTGTCGACCAGCAGCTCGGACTTCCTGTTCTCGGCCAAACTGGTCGGAACCAGAGAAATGCCGGAAGGCGCGCCGAGCGGCATCTCCCCAACAGCCATTCGCTACACGGGTCCCATCACGCTGTCCCACAGTACGCAAGTGAAAGCCCGCGCTCTCAGCGGCAGCACCTGGAGCGCCCTGAACGAGGCGGTCTATGCGGTCG
>CALMMH010000432.1 GCA_937868145.1 uncultured Phycisphaerales bacterium | reverse complement strand
TTCTGGTGGCTCAGTTGATCAACGAACTCAGGGTCCTGGTGAGCAACAAGGAGACAAAGCCGGAGGAGATCAAAGCCAAGCTAACCGCCTTGCGAAGTGCAAAGGTGCAGGCACGCCAGGAACTCAGCCAGGCGCAGAAGAGCCTTCGTCAACTCATGACACTGCGTCAGGAGGCGGTGCTTGTCTTGAACGGTTTGCTCGAGTGAGGCCCTTGCGGTTTTTCTGATGGCGCGGAGTCCTGCTTGCTGTACACTTGCCGCTGGCGGGTCGCTGTGAGAGACCCGAAATTGCAGGGTTCATCAGGAGCAGTCTACATGCGTGCACAGCAGCTTTTCAGCAGTCTCGTGGTTTCCCTGGTTGTCGCGACGACGGCGTCCGCATCGCAGACGCGTCACTCGTTCGCGTTTGGGCAGCAGGAGTTTCTCCTGGACGGCAAGCCCTTCCAGATCATCGGCGGCGAGATCCACCCGGCCCGCGTCCCGCGAGAGTACTGGCAGCATCGCATCCGGATGGCCAAGGCCATGGGCTGCAACACGATCGCGGCGTACATCTTCTGGAACTATCATGAGAGCGAGCCCGGCGTGTTCGACTTCGAGACGGACAACCGCGACCTGAGGGAGTTCTTCCGACTCGTTCAGGAAGAGGGCATGTGGGCGCTGCTGCGTCCCGGTCCCTATGTCTGCGCCGAGTGGGAGTTCGGCGGCATCCCGCCGTACCTGCTGCGCGAGCCGGACATCAAGGTCCGCTGCATGGACCCTCGCTACATGGGCGCGGTCAAGCGATACCTCAAGCGGCTGGCCGCGGAGATTCGGCCGATGTTGTGCACGCAGGGCGGGCCTATCCTTATGGTCCAGATCGAGAACGAGTACGGCAGTTACGGCAACGACAAGAATTACCTCGAGGCCCTGCGAAAGATCTGGCTGGACAACAAAGTCGACGTCCCGTTCTTCACCGGCGACGGCCCGACGCCCTATATGCTCGACGCGGGCAGCATCGAGGGGGCCGCCATCGGCCTGGATTCCGGCTCCAATGAGGGCGCGTTCGCCCAGGCGACGTTGAAGAATCCCAAGGTCCCGTCCTTCAGCAGCGAGACGTATCCCGGCTGGCTCACGCACTGGGGCGAGTCGTGGGCACGTCCCGGCGTGGAAGGGCTCCTGAAGGAAGTCCAGTACCTTCTGGAGAGCCGCAAGTCGTTCAACTTCTATGTGATCCACGGCGGCACGAACTTCGGCTTCACGGCGGGCGCCAACTCCGGCGGCAAGGGCTACGAGCCCGACCTGACCAGCTACGACTACGACGCTCCGATCAATGAGCAAGGACGTCCTACGGAAAAGTACTTCGCGTTGCGAGAGCTGATCTCCAAACACGTTGGAAAGCTGCCGGATGTCCCGGAGCCCATTCCCGCGATGGAAGTCCCCGACGTTGCCATGACCACATTCACATCGGTGTGGGGCAACCTTCCGAAGCCGGTCTTCTCCGTGCAGCCGAAACCTTTTGAGGCGTACGAGCAGGACTACGGATTCATCCTTTATAAGACGAAGCTGATCGGCCACAAGAGCGGCAAGCTCACGATCACCGACCTGCACGACTACGCCACCGTGTTCCTGAACGGGGCCTACGTCGGCTCGGTCGACCGCCGGGAAGGGCAGATGGGCATCGACCTGCCCAAGAGCGACGTCAAGGATCCCGTGCTCGAGATCCTGGTCGAGGGGATGGGACGCATCAACTTCGCGCAGCACATGATCGACCGGAAGGGGATCACCGACCGCGTCACGCTCAACGGAATGACGCTGATGAACTGGGACGTCTACAACCTTCCGTTCGACGAGCGTTATATTCAGAAGCTCAAAGGATCGCCTGTGGACGCGGCACGACGAGGCACGTTCTTCCGGGGCGCCTTCACGCTGGACACGGTGGCCGACACCTTTCTGGATATGAGCAACTACCGCAAGGGCATCGTCTGGGTGAACGGCCACAACCTCGGGCGCTACTGGGAGATCGGACCGCAAACGCGGCTGTACTGTCCCGCCCCCTGGCTCAAGAAGGGCGAGAACACGATCGTCGTCTTCGATCTGCTCCAGAACGAGGCCAAGCCGGTCTGCGGCAAGACGACGCTGTACGAATGAGC
>CALMMH010000431.1 GCA_937868145.1 uncultured Phycisphaerales bacterium | reverse complement strand
CGAGCCGCTAAATCTCATTTTGACCCCCATCAAGTTCTTCAATTCTTTTCCCCAGGGATTCAGTGTTCTCGCAACAAATGCCGATAGAGGGATAGGCTTTTGTGCTGTTGCTGATGGCACGGCATCGTCCGTGGCTAAGGCGGATTGGATACAGGATTCGCGTGATGGAGCCCCCATGAAGATCGTCCGAAGAGAGATACTCATATCTGTTGGGGAATTCTCAAAATCGGCGGATTGTCGGCGTATTCAAAAGGATCTTGAAGAGGGTGTCAGTGGCGTGCATTGGCCGCCGAGAAGTAGTTCCTTCATCATATACCCTGAATCGGGCAAGAAAAGGGGGCAGGGAAACGGGGTAAAGCCGATCAAGGATGGCATGATGAATCTGCTGAAACGTAGGGGCTGGCAACTGGAGAAGCCGCTGGATCTCGCCACTGTGACCCGGCCAGGCAAACTCGATGCGGTCTTGGAAACGAGCTTTGGCCCGTTTGCTGTGGAATGGGAGACCGGGAATATTTCGTCCAGTCACCGGGCACTTAACAAGATGGCACTTGGGCTCCTCAAGAAGAAACTTGTCGGTGGCACGTTGATTGTCCCCTCGCGCGAGCTATATGCGTATCTTACGGATCGTATCGGCAACATCTCTGAGTTGGAACCTTATCTTGACCTCTGGAGAATTGTCCCGTGCGGCAATGGATTACTTCAGATAATCGTGGTTGAACATGACGGCACGAGCAAGAGGGTTCCGCGGATCGGCAAATGTACGGATGGTCGCGCCCTGGCCTAGCCTTCGATGTAATCATCGTTGCGGTGATGGGCGAGGTCGTCACTTGAAAGCCGATCCGCTACCACATCGGCGAAATCAAGTTCCACACCGAGCCAACGTCGGCCCTTCGCCTCACAAACTGCAAAGGTGGTGCCACTGCCTCCGAATGGGTCCAAGACGACATCTCCAGGCACGGTGCTCATCTCGATAACCCTATCCAGGAGCTTGGTGGACAGGGCATTTGCCTTTCGTTTCTGTGACTTGAACTTGGCGTGACGCACCGGCGGGATGTCTGTCCAAACATCCTTAAGCGTCAGTCCTTTGGGATTGAGGGCACCGCGATGCCCGCCATAGTCCTTGATCTCTCCGCCACAATGCCGGCACAGTGGAATTGGAGTCCGAATCCGGCGGAACGTCTTTGGCATACCCTTGGTGTAGTAGAGCAAACTATAATGGCTTGGGTGAAGCCGACCGGGAATCGGCAAGCAAGCACTTATTTCCACCGCTATCCAGTGACGGAACTGCATGCCTTTCTGTTCGCCGATGAAGGCTCCCAGAGGGATATTCCACTTCGGCAGATTGTAGAGGAACAGCGCGCCGCCTGGCTTTAGAAGGCGGATGCACTCTACAAGCCACTGTTTGCACCACTCTTGGTATTCCGCATCCGCACGATTATCGTTGGTGTTCTTTCCGTACTGCTTCCCGAGATTGAAGGGCGGGTCAGCGAAAACGGTGTCTATGCATCCATCCCGGAGCAACGGCAGTACGTCTAGGCAATCGCCGGAGAACAGTGCGCCGTGTTCGGTCTCAAAATGACATTTGAGCGTGCTATCCGTGTCGGCCCAGAAGGGCCGCATATCGAACTTCCCAAGGCTCCACACAAGCCTCTTTTGTTCACGTATGGTTTTCTGGGTCATTGGGCGTTTCCTGCCATACAGTCATTGCCAAGGAAACAGTATACCCTCCCGCTGGACGTTTGGCAACCGGGACTCACTCGATCATGAGAGAGTCTCTTGACTTCGCAGGTGGGTGTAGACGCCAGGAAGGCCAGGGGTATTGAAAGCGGAGACCGTTGAAGTGCCGAAGCGTGACGTAGAGGTTCGTAGCAGGGGCACTACTGCCAGTCACGTGGATCGATTTGCCGCAGGTCCTTCGTGTTCTCGTCGAATTCCGCCGCGTCGGCCTCGGACCAGCCGCCGCAGAATTCCGCGAAGTCGGCGCGGTGATCGTCGCTGTTGCTGTTGCGTATCGTCGTGGTTTCGATGGCCGCACCTGGATTCTGAACCACTTTGCCTCAGTCGCGGTTCATGCTATCGTCGCATGCATGAGAATGCAAGTCGGTTCCGATGCACGGGACGCCGTGTAAGCGTGGAAGCGTATAAGCGTGAAAGCGTGAAAGCATAGTCCGGCCCTTGGCAGCAGCGGCAATCCGAGCGCATCCACGCATCTACGCTTCCACGCTTCTACTTCTTCCTGACTATCAGCGTCGCCGTGATTTTGACGTGGATGCGGATTGTGCCGCTGAAGCTGACGACTCGGACCTCGTTGGGGAAATTCAGCCAGGCGTATTCGCCGAAGAGCTTCAGGGCCAGGCGGTCGCGGGCTCTTGCGGCTTCGATCGGCGTGAGAAACGTTCCGGCGTAGTGCTGCTTGCCGCCTCGCTCGACTACGCCGTACCACTTGTCGCCCTGCGGGTAGACGCCCTTGAAACCCGAGCGGCCGCCGTGGGGCTTGCTGTTGGCGCGGTTCTGGCCTTGCGTGCAGACCCGCAGGTTCCGCCGGCGGTTGTTCAGGCTGTTGTCCTTTCTGTGGTCGACCACCATGCCCCTGGGGGCATGCATGATCTCGCGGTGCATGAGGATCGTGCGGCCCTTCTCGGTTCGGCAGGCGTAGAACCGCCCGCCAAGTTTCTTGGCGTGCCATTTGTGCCGACTGAGCCATGCAAAGTCCGACGGGTCCACCCAGGCGACCTTGTTCCGAGTCAGCGGGATCAGAGCGGTCCGATCGTCGGGCGGATCGCCCGGCTCCGTCCGCTGCGGCGGGACGAGCCTGGCCTCGAACGCGGGACAGCAGTCGGCCGAAGAAACCTGCGTGGGCTCGCCCAACGCCTCAGGCCGGCTGACGCAGACCAGCGTTCCGGCGGCGGCGTTGCGAAGGGTCAAGGCGAATCGGCAATTGGCGCAGCATCGATCGTCCATCGAGCACCTCGTAAGAACGTATCTCGTATCTCGTCGCTCGTCACTCGGGGGGCCGTGATTCGGGGCCCGTGTCTCGCAGGAGGGCGACGCATGCGTCGCCCCTACGAGGGCTGTGACTCGTTGCACAGGCTCTCTCGCGGGCCTGTGCGAATTCAATAAATTGTAAACCAAAGGTCGATGTGTGTAAAGAGAAAAAGAGCCAAAAGGTGGCTTGTAAGCTGTTGTGGGACAAGGAGTAAGAAGAAACAGCGGAAAATACCCATCTTTCTCAAACGGGGTCGCGCTGTTTGTAGTGTGCCCGTGAGGGCATATCCCCATTCGCTTCGTGTCTCTGATGGCATGGAAGATAACGCCTCGCAGCGTCACTACGAACGGCGGGCTTGCCGGACGCAAGGCGGTCCGGTACAGTACGGACGATGGCGGGGGAGGAGAATTGTGAAGGGGATTGGAATGCGGCGTGTTTGGGCTTTCGTGTGTCTGGCAACGATCGGGCTCGTGACGGCGGGGGAGTCGGCGCGGGCCGGGCAGAGCTATTATGTGGATTCGAACCGCGGCAGCGACGCGGCCGACGGCGCGACGGCGGAGGCTGCGTGGCGATCGCTGGAGAAGGTCAATGCGGCTTCGTTGCGGCCGGGGGACTGCGTGCTGTTTCGTCGCGGCGGGATCTGGCGCGGGACGCTCAAGCCGCACAGCGGCGCCGACGGGTCGCAAGTGACGTATGGTGCGTTCGGCGAGGGGGACAAGCCTTCGCTGTTGGGGTCGGTCGCGGCGGATTCGCCGAAGGACTGGACGCGCGTGAGCGACGACGTCTGGGCCACGGCCGGACTCGATCTGCCGGTGGACGTGGGCAATATCATCTTCGATGAGGGGGCCGCCGTGGGCGTGAAGAAGTGGAGCGAGGCGGACCTCAAGCAGGCGGGCGACTACTATTATGATGCCAAGGCCAAGCGTGTGATGCTCTCGTCGAAGGGCAATCCGGCCGAGAGCCATCGCAGCATCGAGCTGGCGTTGCGGCGGCACATCGTCGACCAGTCGGGCGCGAGCTTCGTGACGTATGAGGGCCTGGCCCTGCGGTACGGGGCCGCTCACGGCGTCGGCGGGGCGTCCGTGCGAGGCATCGTTGTTCGCGACTGCGACCTGTCGTACATCGGCGGCGGGCACCAGTTCACGCCGGAGGGCGGCAGGCCCGTGCGGTTCGGCAACGGCGTCGAGTTCTGGTCGAGCGCGCGGGACTGCGTGGTGGAGGGCTGCCGGCTGTGGGAGATCTACGACGCCGCGCTGACCAACCAGGGCGACGGCACGAACGTCCAGGAGAACATCGTCTAC